>DASXLG010000325.1 GCA_036496425.1 Terriglobia bacterium
AAATGCATTACATGCGCAAGAACGGCGACGCGATCGGCGCTCTTGCACTGGTGATGATCAGCAATCCGATGTGCCCGGGGACGGGACATCGCATCTGCAACGACTGCATGAAGGCCTGCATCTATCAGAAGCAGGATCCGGTGAATATTCCGCAGATCGAGACCGCCGTCCTGACGGATACCTTGAAGCTGCCCTGGGGAGTCGAAATCTACGGTCTTCTGACGCGCTGGAATCCCCTGAATATCGCCCGTCCCTTTGCGCTTCCATATAACGGCAAGAATGTTCTCGTGGTGGGATTGGGCCCTGCCGGATACACGCTTTCGCATTTCCTCATCAATGAGGGTTTCGGCGTTGTCGGCGTCGATGGTCTGAAGATCGAGCCGCTGAGCGAAGAACTCGTGGGCACGCCGGAGAAAGCGCCGAAGCCGGTATATTCGTGGTCGGAAGTCTATAAATCACTCGATGAGCGCGTGCTCGAGGGTTTTGGCGGCGTTTCCGAATACGGCATCACCGTCCGCTGGGACAAAAACTTTCTGACTCTGCTTCACCTGACGCTCTCGCGGCGCGACATGCTGCGGATCTACGGCGGTGTGCGTTTCGGCGGAACGCTGACGATCGACGATGCCTGGAAATGGAATTTCCATCACATCGCGGTAGCTGCAGGAGCCGGCCGGCCGACGATCATCGATATCAAAAATAATCTTGCGAACGGCATCCGCAAGGCATCGGACTTCCTGATGGCTCTCCAGCTCACAGGAGCGTTCAAGCGCAGCGCTCTGCCGAACCTTCAAGTCCGCCTGCCCGCGCTCGTGATCGGCGGCGGTCTGACGGCGATCGATACTGCCACGGAGCTGTTTGCGTATTATCCGGTTCAGGTCGAAAAAACCTTGGAGCGGTACGAAAAGATCGTCGCGGCAAACGGCGAATCCGCTGTGCTGGCCTGCTTCAACCCCTATGAGCGAGAAATCCTGAAGGAATCCGTTGAACACGGTGCCGCAGTTCGAGCAGAACGCGCGCGCGCGGCAGCGGCGGGAGAAAAGCCGAATTTCGTTCCGCTGGTGCGGTCGTGGGGCGGCGTATCGATCGCCTATCGAAAGCGCCTCGTGGATTCGCCCGCCTACCGCCTGAATCACGAAGAAGTGATCAAAGCTCTCGAGGAAGGCATTTCGTTCATCGAAAACATCAATCCGGAAGAAGCGGTTGTGGATGAAGGAAACAATCTCACTGCCGTCCGTTTCAAAGCCAAGGACCGGACGGTCGAACTGCCGGCCCGTTCCATGATGGTTGCCGCCGGAACCACGCCGAACATTACCTACGAGAAAGAGCATTCCGGAAGCTTCAAAATGGACTCGAAGAAGAAATTCTTTGCGCCGCATGCCGTCCGCCGAGGCGAGGATGGAAGTTTCAGCCTCGAACCCGCGGCGAACGGCGTCTCCGGCTTCTTCACTTCGTATAATAAAGACGGCCGTTTCATCACATATTACGGCGACAATCATCCGCGGTATGCCGGCAATGTCGTGAAGGCCATGGCCTCGGCGCGAGACGGTTATCCGCATGTCGCGGCGCTTTTCCAGACGGAGCTTGAGGATCTCGATCCGGATAAACAGGACGAACGCGACGCCGAATGGCGGCGGCTGACCGCCGAACTGGACAGCGAGTTCGTGGCGCGGGTTTCCGAAGTTCGCCGGCTCACGTCGACGATCGTCGAGGTCATCGTGCATGCGCCTGCCGCGGCCCGGAGATTCCAGCCCGGCCAGTTCTATCGCCTGCAGAATTTCGAGACACATGCCCGGCGGGTCAACGGTACAAAGCTGCTGATGGAAGGCATTGCCCTCACCGGCGCCTGGGTCGACCGCGAGAAAGGCCTTTTGTCATTGATTGCGCTTGAACTCGGGGTCTCGTCGCGGCTCTGCGCTCATCTGCAGCCGGGCGAACCGGTTGTCGTGATGGGGCCGACGGGTACGCCGACCGAAATCGAGCCCAATGAGAGTGTGCTGCTGGCCGGTGGCGGTCTGGGCAACGCCGTTCTGTTCTCGATCGCGAAAGCGATGCGGGAGAAGGGAAACCGCGTTATCTACTTTGCCGGATACAAGAAGGGCGAAGATCTTTTCAAACGCGAAGAAATTGAGGCCGCAACCGATCAGGTGATCTGGAGCACGGACACCGGCGCCGCCATCGAGCCCGGCAGGCCGCAGGACCGGCACTTCCGCGGAAACATCGTTCAATCTATGCTGACCTACGGGCAGGGTGAACTCGGGCCGCAACTGGTTCCGCTGTCGCAGGTAAATCGCATCATCGCGATCGGATCGGACCGGATGATGGCGGCCGTGAAGGATGCGCGCCACGGTGTCCTTCAGCCCCTGCTGCAGCCGAACCATGTGGCGATCGCCAGCATCAACTCGCCGATGCAATGCATGATGAAGGAAGTCTGCGCCCAGTGCCTGCAGCGGCACGTCGATCCTGCCACCGGCAAGGAAACGATCATTTTTTCGTGCCTGAATCAGGATCAGCCCATGGACCACGTTGACTTCAAGAATCTGGCGACGCGGCTGAAGCAGAATACCGTCCAGGAAAAGCTCAGCAACATGTGGCTGGATCACCTGCTGAAGATGTAAGGCTCTGGTGCCGGGGGAGAGTTCGTCCGGCCTACTTCGGAGCTTCGCCGCTGACGTAGCCGGGCCGGGCCCGGACGTCGAGCATCTTCCCCCGCTTATTCTTGGCGACGATTTTGACCTTCCGGAACGTGCCATCCTTCGCCTGATTGCTCGACATGTACCCGATCGTATATTGGCCGCGGATGGCGCCCGCGATCCGCGGCCAGATCGCGCGCATTTCGGTCAGGCTGGAGGGAAAGTACGACTCGCCTCCCGTGACCTTCGCAATTTTCTTGAGCACTCCGGGATTCCGGTCTTTCTGGAACGGATCGTAAATGCCGATGGAATAGATGGTGGCGCTGGATTGTTCCGCCATCTTCAGGGCATCGTCCTGCCGGATATGACTCGAGTTGTCTCCACCGTCGCTCAGGATAACCAGGGCTTTCCGCTGGCGAGCGCCGTCTTTCAGATGATTCAGCGCCAGTTCCATCGCATCGTAGAGCGCCGTGGTGCCTTCGGAGCGCGTTTCGGTAAGCGTTGCCCGGAGGAGAGAGCGATCGCTGGTGAAGGACGTTCCGGTTGGGAGAGCCAGCCATGCCCTGCGGTTGAAGTCGACGATGAACATCTCGTCGTCCGGGTGACTGGCGTCGATAAAAGCGAGAGCGGCCTCGACGACATCCCTCCGTTTATTCGTCATGCTGCCGCTGTTATCGATCAACAGCCCGACCGTCGCCGGCGTATCTTCGGGCTGGAAAATCTTGATCTTCTCCTCGCGTCCGTCTTCGAAGATTTTGAAACTGTCGGCTGTCAGGCCGGTCACCGGCTTGCCATCGTTTCCCAGGACAGTGATGTTGAAGACGGCGAGATCGACGTCCACCGAGATCGTGAACTGAAAGAGAAGGAATGCGGAAAGCACCGCCCTGAGGAGCATCTATACCCCGACTGTCGTCGCGGGCTTCAGCCCGCGCTCTCGAAGCGCATGCACCCCCCGGAATGCCAGCAGGACCGCCAGCAATACGGCATAGGCCAGAGGCTCCCGGATATCCGATTTCACATAAAAATAGTAATGAAGCACGCCGGCGGCGCCGGCGAAGTAAATCAGCCGGTGAAGGAGCTGCCACCGCTTGCCGCCCAGTCTTTTAATCCACTTCCTGGTTGAGGTGACGGCGAGTGGAAGCATCAGAAAGAAACTCGCCATTCCCGAGGCAATGAACGGCCGCCGGATCACGTCTTTGACGATCTCGCTCATGATGAATGATTCGTCGAGCCAGAGATAGATGGCGAGATGGACCGTGCCCTGGAAGAACGCGAATAGCCCCATCAGCCGCCTCATACGGATCAGACTGTTCCATCCCGTCAGCCGGCGAAGCGGCGTGATGGCAAGGGTGATCATCAGAAAGCGGAGCGTCCAGATTCCTGTGACTTCGCGGACAACTTTGATGGGATCGCCGAAGACTCCCGGATCCTGGCCTTGATATGCAAGCCAGAGGACCCGGATCGTCCACGCTGTTGGCAGAAGACAGGCAACGAATACAACCGGCTTAATAATCCACCAGCGGTTGGGCTTCTTCCGCGCCATCTGGGCCGTCAGTAGTTCTTACGGAGGTCCATTCCGGAATACATGGACGCGACCTGGTCGCTGTATCCGTTGAACATCAACGTGGCTCTCTTGAAGAATTCGCCGATCCGCTGTTCCTTCCCCTGGCTCCACCGGGGATGATCGACGCCTGGATTCACGTTCGCGTAAAAGCCGTACTCGTTTGCAGCCTGCTGTTGCCAGGTGTTGACCGGCTGCTTGTCGGTGAAGCGGATACTCACAATCGCCTTGATGCCTTTGAAGCCGTACTTCCAGGGCGTGACCAGACGGAGCGGCGCGCCGTTCTGGCTCGGCAGCGGCTTTCCGTAAAGACCGGTTGCGAAAAGGGCCAGCGGGTTCATGGCCTCATCCATTCGAAGGCCTTCGATGTACGGCCAATCGAGAACTTTCAGGAAGGACCGGCGCTGTTCCGGGAACTGGTTCCCGTCAACCAGCGTCTTGAATTCCACGAATTTTGCCGACGGTAGAGGTTGCAGTTTCTTGATCAGATCCGCCAAAGGAACGCCTTGCCACGGGATCACCATGGACCATGCTTCGACGCATCTCATCCGGTAGACCCGGTCCTCCACGGTTGTTCCTTTAAGCAGGTCATCTAAATTATATGTGGCGGGCTTTTGCACCAGCCCTTCGACCTTGACACTCCACGGTCTCGGTTTGAAATTCTTAGAGTTCCGGGCAGGGTCATCTTTGCCGGTTCCGAATTCGTAGTAGTTGTTGAAGTTCGTCACGTCCTGGAGAGGTGTGAGCTTCTCATCTGTGTCGTATTTGCCCTTGGCTACCGGTCCGGCGGCGGCCCCAACAACGCCGGGAGCGCACGCCGAGGCAATGGTTCCGGCCGCAGCAACTCCCAGAACCGCGGAAGCCGTCTTAATGAAGTCCCGCCGGTTGTGGTACAGGTTTTCGGATGTGATTTCCGATGAAGGAATATTGCATGCGCGCTTGATAAGCATATTAGATCCTCCAATGATCTTACGAAGCAGCCTGAGGCATTGGACTGTATACGCCAGAATTGTAGCAAATGAACCCGGCCGCGGCTACGGTAGGATATAGACCAATGAGCGGAGCGAATGCAAGCCCGACAGGGCGCAGCCATTAACAACATGAGCGGAGCGAATGCAAGCCCGACAGGGCGCAGCCATGAATAGAATGCCTCCACGTTACCGGGAAGAACACCCGAAGAAGCCATTGAAGGCTGCCAATGTCTATCGCGACTTGCGCGACCTGATCTGGCCCCGGCGCCGGCTGTTTGCGCTCGGACTGGTCCTGGTCTTTATTAACCGGGTGGCGAGCCTGGTATTGCCGGGGTCAACCAAATATCTGATGGACAATGTGGTAGGGCAAAGGCGGGAAGACCTTCTTTATCCGATAGTTGGAGCCGTTGCTCTGGCGATTGCGATTCAGGCGGTAACCTCATTTGCGCTGACTCAGATTCTGAGCACTTCGGCTCAGAGGCTGATCGCAGACATGCGGATCAATGTTCAAAAGCACATCGGGCGGCTGCCGGTCCGCTACTACGATGCGAACAAGACGGGAGCGCTCGTTTCCCGGATCATGTCGGACGTGGAGGGGGTCCGGAATCTCGTCGGCACCGGACTCGTGGAGTTTATCGGCGGGATCTTCACGGCCGTGATTGCGTTTGGGTTGCTTTTGAGAATCAGCCCGATGTTGACGTTCGTGGGTATCGGTTTCATGGCGTTTTTCAGCGTGATCCTGCGGACAGCGTTCAAGTCCATCCGGCCAATCTTCCGGGAAAGAGGGAAAATCAACGCCGAGGTCACGGGGCGTCTGACCGAATCGCTCGGGGGAGTTCGAGTCGTGAAGGGCTTTCACGCCGAGGAACGTGAAGCGGCGGTATTCGAGGGCGGCGCGTTGCGGCTGTTCGAGAATACCCAGCAGACACTTTTTGCGAGTTCGGCGATCAGCCTGATATCGACGGTGCTGATGGGCGCTGTCAGCATTACGGTCATGGTGCTTGGCGGCAAGATGATTCTGCGGCATCAGTTGACCATCGGTGATTTCTTCGCATTCACACTGTACATGGGGTTTATGGTGGCGCCCGTTTTCCAGATGGTCAACATCGGCACCCAGATCACCGAGGCTTTCGCCGGCCTCGATCGCATGCACGAAGTGATGGCGGAAGAACCGGAACACATCGATCCTCAGAGGACCGTCTCGATCGGCCGGGTTGCCGGGACGCTCCGTTTCGACGACGTCTCCTTCGAGTACGAGGCCGGCAAGCCCGTTTTACACGGCGTGTCCTTCGATGCGATTCCCGGAACGGTTACCGCGCTGGTCGGTTCATCCGGATCCGGCAAGAGCACAATGATCGGTCTGGTGGCGGCATTCGCAAAGCCCGCTTCCGGCCGCGTCCTGGTGGACGGCCTCGATTTATCGACGGTCCGGCTTGAATCGTACCGGTCTCAGCTGGGCGTCGTCCTTCAGGACAACTTTCTGTTCGACGGGACGATCAAAGAAAACGTCCTTTTCGGCCGCCCCACCGCCTCCGACGAAGAAGTCCTGCGCGCTACGGTGATTGCGCGCGTGGATGAGTTTGTACTCAAGCTGGATAAAGGTCTGGACACCGTCGTCGGCGAGCGCGGCGTCAAGTTGTCCGGCGGCCAGCGCCAGCGCGTGGCGATCGCGCGCGCGATTCTGGCGGACCCGCGCATTCTGATCCTCGATGAAGCGACCTCCAGCCTCGACACCGAGAGTGAAGCCCTGATCCAGGAAGGCCTGGCCGCACTAATGGCCGGGCGTACGACCTTTGTAATTGCACATCGCTTGAGTACTATTCGTAACGCCGATCAGATTCTGGTCCTCGAACACGGTAGGATTGTCGAACGGGGAACGCACCAGCAGTTGCTCGCCCAGGGCGGACGATATTTCGATCTCTATACACGTCAGGCGGGCCTCGAAGCCAACCGCTTCATTAATCCGGGCGAAAAAGCGCCCGAAACCGATGTCGAAAGCCGCCCCGAGCGAAAAAACGGAAGCGAAGGTGTTGGCGGAGTTGCGCGAGATCTGCTTGGCTTTACCCGAGGTTCAAGAAGTTAAAACCTGGGGCCATCCGACGTTTAAAGCGGGTACGAAGACCTTTGCCGTCCTGGAGCGCTACAACGGCCACCTGTGCATTTGCTTCAAAGCCACATTGCCCCTGCAGCAACTCCTGATCGAAGACCCGCGTTTCTTCATGACGCCCTACATCGGAAAGCAGGGCTGGGTTTCCCTGATTGCGGATCGCCCGCCGAATTGGAAGGAGGTCAGGCAATTGATTAAGGAGAGTTACGGCCTTGTAGTCACAAAGCCGAAGAAAAAGAGAATCTGAATTCCCCGCCTTTGCAAGGCGGAGTGCCTGAGCGATCAAATCGTTAGAACGCTCGGGCGGGGCGGTTATCAACCGCGCAGCGCACCTTATTTTGTTGAAGTTACTAACCGCCCCGCCTTGGAAAGGCGGGGAATGTATATCCGAAGTTCAGACTTCGAGGGAAAACGGTGTGAAGTCCGTATCGTAGTCATAGAAGTCTTCCTGCTCCTCGCGCTTGAGGAATCCGACCACTTGATATGTTACCGGTGTGACGATGGTCTCCCAGACGACTTTGATGATGTAGTTGCTGATCATCACCGTCACCACGAGCCGGGTTTCCCAGACACCGAGAAATGCCAGGGGATAAAACACGATGGAGTCGACGCCCTCGCCGACGATCGTTGACCCGATGGTGCGGGTCCAGAGATAACGACCGCTCGTGAAGATCTTCATTTTGGCGAGAACGAAGGAGTTTGCGAATTCGCCGGCGAAGAATGCGGCCAGCGACGCAAATACGATCCGGGGCGTCTGTCCGAAAACACTCTCATAGGCCTTCTGATCGTTCCAGCCCACGGCCGGCGGCAGCGACACAATGACCCAACTCATGAATGACGCGAAAATGATCGCGCCAAAACCCGCCCACACCACTTTGCGGGCGCGGGCGTAGCCGTAAACCTCGGTGAGAATATCGCCGAAGATGTAGCTGATCGGAAAGAACAGCACACCGGCGCCGAAGGTGAACCCCCAGACCGTGCAGACTTTAGCGGCACCAATGACATTCGAGCAGAGCAGGATCGTGACGAACGATGCCATCACCAGATCGTAATATTTGAACCGTCGACGTACTTCAGGCATTGGGACATCGTAGCCGATTTCGACGCGGAGATTAGCCAAAATCAGGCGGCGATTTCCCGTTTCAGCGAGACCAGCTTAATGAGATCGGAACGCGTCAGAAAGCCCATCAGCGCGCCCTTGCGCACGATCGGCGCCCGGCTGCAATTCTGCGTCATGAGAAGACGGAGCGAGTCGGTGGCATCCATATCGGGATCAAGGATGCAGTAGGTCGCCGGATCCGAAAGGAACGCGCCGATCTTGGTTGCCGGCCAGTCGTTTGGCGGAACGGCTTTGATGGACCGGACGTCGATCATGCCGACGAACCGGCCGAGTTCCAAAACCGGAAAAACACGGTAGTGGTAGTGGAAGACGAAGTTGTTGATGAATTCCGAAATCGTCATCGAGGTGTCGACGGCGATCGGCGGCGCCATGATTTCGCTGATCTTCATGTCTTGCAGACCGAATCGCAGCTCGAACGACCGATACTCGGTTTCCGCCGAGTTCTTCAGGAACAGGCCGACCAGGATCAGCCAGATGCCGGGGATAATGTGCGTTGCGAGCACCGACAACAGGCCAAGCCCCATCAGCGTCATCGCGAAAATTTCGCCAACCCGCGATGCGGTTTTTGTCGCCTGGCGCAGATTGCCGCTGCGGTGCCACAGATATGACCTCAAAACCCTCCCGCCGTCCAATGGAAATCCCGGGATGAGATTGAACCCGGCCAGGAGAAAATTGACGTAGTAGAGATACCGGATCATCTCGATCGCGATGCGGTCCAGCGAGCCTCTCGCAACTGCAACGATGGCGGCAAACAGCACGCCCAGCCCGAGGCTGGACAGGGGGCCGGCGATCGTCGTCAGGAATTCCGCCATCGGACTGTTCGAATGATTCTGGGCCATCTCCGAGACGCCGCCGAAGATGAATAAAGTGATCTGCCGCACCGGCGTGCCCAGTCTGCGCGCAACCAGGCAATGACTCAATTCATGCAGCAGGACGCAGGCAAAAAGCGCCAGCGAGCTGACGGTACCGGCAACCCAATAAGAGTACGACGGGTAATCCGGCACCTGCAGGGGAAAGTAACCGTATGAAAGGGTCCAGGCAAACAGCAGAAACGCGATAAACCATGACTGGTCAATGCGAATGCGTATCCCACCAATCGAGAAGGCGTTTATCGCCGGCACGTACCCTCCACTGGGACTCAAGCACGGGAGTGGCCACAAAATTCAGCCGCAGATGACGCGGATGAGCATCTGCGTCATCCGCGTCATCTGCGGCTAAACCAGCTGCCGCAGGACGTACTGCAGAATCCCGCCGTGCTGGTAGTAGTGGATCTCATACGGCGTATCGATGCGGGTGACCGCCTGGAACGCTTTCTCTTTGCCGTCCGCGCCGTGCGCTCGAAGCGTGACCAGCATCCCGGGTTTGATACCCCCGGCAATGCCGTCGATGTCGAAGGTTTCGAATCCCGTCAACCCGAGGCTGTCGGCGGTCTCGCCATCCTTGAATTGAAGAGGAAGAATACCCATTCCTACGAGATTGCTGCGGTGGATGCGCTCGAAGCTTTCGGCCAGCACCGCCTGGACGCCGAGAAGACGCGGGCCTTTGGCCGCCCAGTCGCGTGAAGAACCCGAGCCGTATTCCTTGCCCGCGATGACAATCAACGGTATGCCTTCCTTTTCGTACTCCATCGCGGCGTCATAGATCGTTGTCTGGGTGTTGTCCGGCAGATGGACGGTCCAACCGCCTTCGGTTCCGGGAGCCATTTGATTTCGCAGCCGGATATTGGCGAACGTCCCGCGCATCATTACTTCATGATTGCCTCGGCGGGAGCCGTAGGAATTGAAATCCTTCGGAGGCACGCCATTGGCAATCAGATACTTTCCGGCCGGACTGTCCGTCTGGATGGAGCCGGCCGGTGAAATGTGGTCGGTCGTAACGGAATCCCCGAGGACGGCGAGAACGCGCGCGCCGCGAATGTCCTTCACAGGAGGCGCCTGCCGCGGCATGTTGTCGAAGTATGGAGGCTTCTTGACATATGTCGATGCGGGGTCCCACTGGAAGAGCTCTCCTGCAGGGGCTTGTACGCCTTTCCATCGATCATCGCCTTGCAGCGACTCTTCGTACGCCGTTCTGAACATCTCCGCTTTGACGGAAGAACTGACGGCGTTCATGACCTCTTTTTGCGTCGGCCAGACATCGCGCAGGTACACCGGATGCCCCTTCGTGTCGATACCGAGCGGCTCCGAGTGAAGGTCGATGTCCATTCGGCCTGCCAGCGCGTAGGCAACGACGAGCGGAGGCGAAGCCAGGTAGTTCGCGCGAACCAGCGGATTGATCCGGCCTTCGAAATTGCGGTTTCCGCTCAACACTGCAGCGACGACGAGGCCGTTATCCTTGACGATGGATGCCACCGGCTCCGGCAGCGGACCGCTGTTTCCGATACACGTCGTGCAACCATAACCGACAAGATGAAACCGCAGGCTTTCGAGATACGGCATCAGGCCCGTGTCCTTCAGATAATCCGACACGACGCGTGAGCCGGGAGCAAGGCTCGTTTTCACCCATGGCTTGACATGCAGACCGCGCTCAACGGCCTTCTTGGCGAGCAGTCCGGCGGCGATCATGACCGAGGGATTCGATGTGTTCGTGCAGCTGGTGATCGCGGCAATCACGACGGAACCGTGGCCGACGTCATACTTTTCGCCGTCATCCACCACTTCAACCGTCGTGACCTTCTTTGTCTGTTTGGAAAGCAACGCCGGCAGCGCCTGCTCGAATGCCTGCTTGGATTTTGAGAGCGGAACGCGATCCTGCGGCCGGCTTGGTCCGGCGAGACTTGGCTCAACCGTCGAGAGGTCGAGCTCCAATGTGTCGCTGAAGATGGGATCCGCCGTCGATGCCGTCCTGAAGAGGCCTTGTGCTTTCGCATACGCCTCGACAAGATTCACATGTTCGGGATCGCGGCCGCTCAAGCGCAGGTAGTTGAGGGTTTCCGCATCGATGGGAAAGAACCCGATCGTGGCGCCATATTCCGGCGCCATATTCGCGATCGTTGCCCGGTCCGCGAGGCTCAGGCTTGAAAGGCCGGGACCATAAAACTCCACAAACTTTCCGACCACACCCTTCGCCCGCAGCATCTGCGTGACGGTCAACACGGCGTCGGTGGCGGTTGCGCCTTCCGGCATTTCGCCATGCAATTTGAATCCGACGACCAGCGGGATCAGCATGGACAATGGCTGTCCCAGCATCGCGCCTTCGGCTTCGATTCCTCCGACACCCCAGCCCACGACACCCAGGCCGTTGATCATCGTGGTGTGAGAATCCGTGCCGACCAGCGTGTCGGGATACGCCACCTTTCTGCCGTTCTTCTGATCGACGAAAACCGCCTTCGCGATGTATTCGAGATTGACCTGGTGAACGATGCCGACATCCGGCGGGACGACGCTGCAGTTCTGGAACGCCTTCTGTCCCCACTTCAGGAAGACATAGCGCTCGCGGTTCCGTTCCAGTTCGCGATCCGCGTTGAAAGAAAAGGCTGAAGGCGTTCCGAATTGGTCGACCTGCACGGAATGGTCGATGACGAGGTCGACCTGTTGAAGTGGATTGATCTTCTTCGGATCGCCGCCAAGCCGTTTAATCTCGTCGCGCATCGTCGCAAGGTCGACGATCGCAGGCACACCCGTGAAGTCCTGCATCAGCACGCGGGCCGGCCGGAAGGCGATTTCCTTTCCGGATTGCTTTGCCGTTGCGCCCTCGGCTACAGCGCGGATGTCGCCGGCGGTAACGGTCACGCCATCTTCGAACCGCAGCAGGTTTTCAAGCATGACCCGCGATGAGAACGGCAGCTTGGATACGGCGCCCACCCCGGCCTGTTCGGCCTTTTCGAGAGAGAAGTAATCGAATTCCGATTGGCCCGCCTTCAGTATGGATTGCGAATTAAATGAATTCATAAACCTGAAATTCTAACACGCGCTTATCTGCCGGCGGACACTCCAAGCGTGTGGCCGATCAGGAATGTCGCGCCCGCGGCAAGCGCGCCGATACCGAGCATGCGGAAACCGCTGAAGAAAAGGTTGCGGCCGGTGAACACCGAAATGAGTCCGCCGATGATGAAGAGCGATACGGCGCAGACCACGGCGCTGGCGATGAACGCGGTACTGCCGGCCGCGACAAAATACGGTATTACCGGAATGGCCGCGCCCACACCGAACGAGATGAACGAACTCGCGGCTGCCAGCCACGGCGAACCCAATGCGGCCGGGTCCAGGCCAAGCTCTTCACGCGCCAGCGTGTCGATCGCCGTCTGCGGGTTGGAAAGAATCTTCGCCGCGAGTTCTTCGGCCTGTCCGATCGGAATGCCTTTTGCCTGGTAGATGAGCGATAGTTCCTCCAGCTCCTCTTCGGGAGACATCTCCAGTTCTTCCCGTTCGATTGCGATCTGTTGCTCGTACAATTCCCGCTGAGATTGGACCGAAACGTATTCGCCTGCGGCCATCGACGAGGCGCCCGCGAGAATTCCCGCGACGCCGGCAAGCAGGACAAAGCGCGGTCCCGCATTGGCGCCGGCAATGCCCATCACCAGACTGAAATTGGAGAGCAGCCCGTCGTTCGCGCCGAACACCGCGGCACGCAGACTCCCGCCATAGGTCGTGCGATGCCAGCCTTCCAGATCCAGGATTGTTTCCGGCCTGTTCTGGCCGTGGTATTGCATCGCCCGTAGCGTGCGCATGTGACCGCGTTCTTCAGCGGGCAGCCCTGCCGCCTCCGTCTGGCCCCGATAGACGTCCTGATCGCGCGATTCGAATCCTGTCACCACGGGAAGGATGTGTTGGGTTCCAAAACGGCGGGACAGCCAGCCCAGCAATTGCACACGCCAGCCGGCCGAATAGAGAGGAACCGGCGCTCCGTTGTTCTTCAACAGCCGTGCCCATCGAGCGGCGTGCTTCTCTTCGGCCTGGGCCAGCTTCTCGAATATCTCGCCGCGGGCCGGATCCTTTTCGGCCTTTGCCAGCGCCCGATAAAGGGCAATCCCATCCTGCTCGCGCAGGAAGTTATCCGCATAACGCCGGAGATCATCTTTCGATGGCTGCACAAAGCTACTCTAACGCGCAATCCGGATCGGTTGCGCGAGAAAGATCCGGCGGCGCTGCCGGATTGATCGTTATCAAATCGCCAGTTTGACGCGGCGATTCAACTCCGCGTCCGGGGCTGACAGTTCGAGACTATTCGGCAGAGGGATTTGATCCAGCCCGTACTGCCGGCGCCGGAATTCGCGGTAGTCTTCGGCAGAATCCAGCCGAACGCGGCTGACGCCGCCGGACATGGGATGCATCTTCTGCCACGCGGAGAAGCGGGAAAACAAGGGGTGGCATACATAAGGCACCAGCCCGCCCAGCGAGTTCGCACTAAGGCCGCGGCCTGCTGTTTTCAGGATGTGACCGGCGGAATAGAACTTGCGGTAGCACGAAAAGAGAAGTTCCTGCAGCTCACTCGCGCTGAAAGCGGGGTGGCTCCAGGTCGGTGTAGTGCCGTCAAACCGATCGAGGTTCCGCTCCGTAATTTTTCCCGAAGCGAGAAATTCGTCGTACTGCTCGGTTCCTGGAATCGGAGCGAGAATGTAAAACGATGCGACGTCGGGCTCCAGGCCGATGAGCACGTCCATGTGCTCGCGAACGCTTTGAGCGGTGTCTTCCGGAAAGCCGATGATGTTGGAGAAATGGCAGACGATGCTGTGCTTCGTGCACAGTTTCACGATCTCGCTGTAGGTCGAAGGGTAATTCTGCGTCTTGTGCGCGGCCAGCAGTGTTTTCCGGCTGAAGGATTCGACGCCGACGAA
>DASXLG010000326.1 GCA_036496425.1 Terriglobia bacterium
TGTCCGTGCGCAACTGCTTTTTCTCTACCATATCCAGTACATTCATAATGACTCCAGTAAATCCGGCCTGTTTCTTTCCGTCTTTTTGAGCGCCGCTTCGCGCCGCCAATTCCGAACTGCCCCGTGGTCGCCCGAAATCAAAACTTCCGGCACCTTCCAGCCGCGAAATTCCGCGGGCCGGGTGTAATGCGGATGCTCGACCATTTGTATATCCGCCGCCGGGTCGGAAAACGAATCGCGAAGAACCGACTCTTCTTTGCCGACCACGCCCGGAACGTATCGCGTCACCGCATCGACCACCACTGCCGCCGCAATCTCGCCGCCGGAAACGATGAAATCTCCGATCGAGATCTCCGCCGTCGCCAAGTGCTCTACCACGCGTTCGTCGATGCCTTCGTAGCGGCCGCAGATCAAGATGATCTGCTCCGCCTTCGCCAGCCGCAGCGCCTCCGCCTGATTGAATTTCCGGCCCGCCGCGCTGAGGACGACGACTTCCGCCTGCTCGCTCTTCCGAACCGCCTCCACCGACTTGAAGATCGGTTCGGGCTTGAAAACCATTCCTTCGCCGCCGCCGAACGGCCTGTCGTCGACCGTTCGATGCTTGTCTGAGGTATGCTCCCTCAGATCGTGGACCCGGATTTCAATGAGTCCGCTTTCCCGGCCCCGGCGGATGATACCGAAATCGAAGGGGCCTCTGAAGAATTCCGGGAAGATCGTAATAACATCAAAGAGAAGCAGATTCTGCCTTCCTCATTTATTCAAATCCCGAAGCCCTTCCGGCAATTCCACATCGATTCTTCGCTGATCCAGATCGATCGCCTTCAAATATTCCTGAGCGAACGGGATCAGCGTTTCTTCCTTCCCGCGATCGACCTTCAGTATCTCCGACCCGCCGGCGCCGAGGACGTCGGTGACGTCACCGAGGTATTCCCCGCCGGCTGTGTAGACGCGGCACCCTTTCAATTGAAAGGTGTAAAACCAACCTTCGGCCACCGCCGGCAGCGTGTCGGCGGCGATCCGGATCTCCCGGCCAATATACCTCTCGGCTTGGGAGATGGTATCGATGCCTTTGAACTTGGCAACGCACCGGCCATGCTGCCGCCGGAACAATTCAATCTCCGACTGTTCTTCCCCGAGCAGGACCCGGCGGCCCGGCTCGAAGGCGGCGTCTTCCTCGAGCAATTGCTCGATTCGGACCTCCCCTTTGAGGCCTTGGGTTCTGGTGATCCGCGCGATGGATATATAGGAGGCTTCCGGCTGACTGATGAAGCGCTACTCCAAGATCTCGAGCGTGAACCGCTTTTTCAGCTTCATTCCGGCCGCGCTGAGAATGGTTCGGATCGATCGGGCTGTTCTACCCTGCTTACCGATGACTTTACCCAGGTCGCTTTGAGCAACTCTCAACTCAAGGACCGTCGTTTGTTCCCCTTCGATTGGCTTCACAGTTACCTGGTCCGGATTATCCACAAGCGCTTTCGCGATCTGCTCAATGAGCTCCTTCATAGCACCTCCGACACTCGCTTCTGCGTTGAGCTGGAAAATTAGGGCTACAAATAGTATGAACCGCGATCGGGGGCCCGGAAAGACTTTTACGCTACTTTACAAGTTCTTTTTTCAAAAGAATGCTTCGGACCGTCTCGGACGGCTGCGCTCCCTTTGAAAGCCAATATTGGGTTCGCTCGGCATTCACTTCCATCTGAACAGGATTGGCAATCGGGTTATATTGACCAATCACCTCCAGAAAGCGGCCGTTCCGAGCACGGCGCTTGTCGATCACAACAATCCGGTAATAGGGACGTTTCTTCGACCCGATCCGGGATAGACGCATTGTTACCAAAAGCGTTCCTCCTTATAGCGAAACCGTAGAATTGTATCATTGGATCATTCTATTTAGCCGCAGATGACGCGGATGACGCAGATGGGGCGCGAAAAAAGCGCCTGCTGATGCGCCCCATCTGCGTCATCCGCGTCATCTGCGGCTAAAACGGCATTTCCGGTAATTTCATGCCTTTCAACCGCTTACCGAAGAACGAATTCTTCATTCCCTTCATCATCTTGCGGGTCTGGACATACTGCTTCAGGAGCTGATTGACCTGTTGAACGCTGGTTCCGCTGCCTTTGGCGATGCGTTTCCGGCGGCTGCCGTTGATGACTTGATGATTCCGGCGCTCCTTCGGGGTCATGGAGTTAATGATGGCTTCCACCCGGACGAGCTCTTTCTCGTCGATCTTGGCTTTCTGCATTTCTTTGAACGGGCCGATGCTCGGGAGCATGCTCATGATCTGTTCGAGCGAGCCGAGCTTGCGGATCTGCTTGAGTTGATCGCGGAAGTCGTCCAGCGTGAAGCTGTCCGACAGCATCTTCTCCTGCATCTCGACGGCCTTCTTCTTGTCGACGACTTCTTCGGCCTTTTCGATCAGCGAGAGGATGTCGCCCATTCCCATGATGCGGGAGACCAGGCGATCGGGGTGGAACAGTTCGAGGGCATCGTACTTCTCCCCGGTTCCGACAAATTTTACCGGCTGGCCGGTGACCTGCTTGATGGAGAGGGCGGCGCCGCCGCGGGCATCGCCGTCCATCTTGGTGAGGATGAAGCCGTTGAATCCGAGCCGTTCGTGGAATTGCTGGGCGCTCTTGACGGCGTCCTGTCCGAGCATGGCGTCGGCAACGAACAGGATTTCGTTGGGCTTCACGATTTCTTTGATTTCGTGAAGCTCGTTCATCAGGGCTTCGTCGATGTGGAGCCGGCCCGCCGTATCGATGACGACCACATCGTGGGCCGTGTTTCGCGCCTCACGAACGGCGTCCTGGCACAGCTGCAGCGGCTTATCGTCGGGATTGCCCTCCCACAGTTTCACGCCGATGTCTTTGGCGATCACTTTCAACTGCTCGCGCGCGGCCGGCCGGTAGACGTCCACGGAAACCAGGAGCGGACGATGCCCGCCCTTCTGAAGCCAGTTCGAAAGTTTTCCGGACGATGTCGTCTTGCCCGAGCCTTGAAGTCCGACCATCATGATCACGGTTGGAGGCTGCGGCGCGAAATTCAGGCGGACATTCAAGCCGCCCAGCATTTCGACCAGTTCGTCGCGGACGATCTTCACCACCTGCTGGCCGGGGCTGAGGCTCTGCATGACCTCCTGGCCGAGGGCTTTCTCGCGGACCGCGTCGGTGAATTGCTTCACCACTTTGAAGTTCACGTCCGCTTCGAGCAGCGCCATCCGGATCTCTTTCAGCGCCTCGTCCAGGTGCAGTTCGGACAGTTTGCCTTCGCCGCGGAGGTTTTTGAATACGCGTTGTAATTTGTCGGATAAGTTCTCGAACATAACTCTTAATTATAACCGCTGAACCCGCTCGATTTTGCGCGCCTTGCCGGTAGCCGAATCGACGTCTACAAAGACGCCGTGGAGCTGGGCGTCCTGGGATGCGGTTTCGAATTTGTCCGGAATGGAGGTCAAAAAGCGCCGGATCACTTCCTCTTTGATGACCCCGATGACGGAGTAGAAGGGACCGGCCATTCCGGCGTCGGTTTGAAAGGCGGTGCCGCCGGGAAGGATTCGTTCGTCGGCCGTGGGGATGTGCGTGTGCGTCCCGACGACGGCGGAGACACGGCCGTCCAGATACCAGCCCATCGCGACCTTTTCCGAGGTGGCTTCGCCGTGCATGTCCACGAAAATCACCTTGATGTGCTTCGGAACCTTTGCCAGTTCCGCATCGGCCACGCGGAACGGATCGTCGGTCGGCGGCATGAAGACGCGGCCCTGCAGATTCAACACCGCCGCCTCTTCGCCCGATTGTGTCTTGACAATCGCGAGGCCGCGGCCGGGATTGTCGGCCGGATAATTCGCCGGACGCAGAATCCGGGTATGGGTCGACAGGTAACCCATGATCTCTTTCTTGTCCCAGATGTGATTGCCGGAGGTCAGCACATCGATGCCCCAATCGAACAGCTCGTCCGCTATTTTCGGCGTGACGCCGAAACCCGCGGCCGCATTCTCGCAGTTCAGAATCGTCAGATCGGCGGCGTACTCTTCCTGCAGATGTTTCAGATGCTGGTGGACAATCGTGCGGCCGGCCTTTCCGACCGTATCTCCGATAAACAGAATTTTCATGGGGGATTCAGAAGGACCCGCATGAGGCGTGTGGCATCACTTATTTGAACCTGTTAAACAGGTGGGCATCCTATCCACGTTTTAGGGGACCTCGGGACCCCGAAGGGTAAGGCCCACACACCACGCGTCAATCGGACTCCCTAACAAATAAGCATTGGTTCAAATTTTGCTGACACCATCACGCTCTCCGCAGGGTATTTCGATCATAGCACATTACGCGCGCTTGAGAACCTGGTCCAATGCGCGGGACCACTCGTCGGTTTTTCCTTCGCAGACTCGTTGCAATTCCTTGTACTCCTGTGCCAGGTGCAGGGCAGTCAAGATCGCAACCTTGAGCGAGTCCGGCGTGTTGGCTTGCACCGCGATATTCCGCATGCGGTCGTCGACTTCCTGGGCAAGCTTTCGAACTTCCGATTCGGAAAGAGCCGACTTGAGAACGATCGAATACGTCTGGTCGTAAATCTGAACCTCGATCGTGCGCGGTCTTGGGTTAGACAACGGTCTCCTCGTTCAGTTCCGATAGCGCTTCAAGCAGGGACTCTACCTTATTCTTGACCAGATCGCGCTCGCGCCTCAACTGCTCAAGCTCTTTTTCCAGGTTTTTGACTTGAGCGCGCGCGGAGGCGAGCTCCTGGCGCGTCGTTTTGACGACCTCGATGGTCCGGACGATTTTCGCTTCAAGTTCTGTAAAGGAATCGGAAGACGAAGACGAAGTCATGATTACTGCCTTAATTCCGCGCCGAGGCGCTGTTTTAACGAATCGAGTATTTGCCGGTCGAAGCCCTCGACTTCTTCGTCGGTGAGCGTCCGCTCCGGCGACTGGTACAGCAACGAAATGGCGAGCGCATATTTCGAAAGGGGAAACGGGCCCGCGTCCAACTTGTCGAAAGGTTCCACCTTCACCAACTCCGGAATATTCACGGCGCGCACGGCGTGCTCGACATCCGAGTAAATCCTGTTGCGATCGAGCAGCAAAGAAAAATCACGGCGGATCGAAGGAAATTTCGCAACGGAGCGGATGGCGTGCTGCGTCCCGGATTCCAACAGGAGATCCACGCTGAATTCCGCGAGATAAACGTGATGCCGGAATTTGTACTCGCCGGCATAATCCGGATGCAGTTCGCCGAAGACCGTGACGTCGCCGATACGCGCCGCGCGCCCCGGGTGGTAGTAGGCCGGGAGCCGCTCGCCGTTCGGAGCGAAGCGGACGTTGAAGGTTTCCAGAAGGTCTTCAACGTCGCCCTTCAAGTCGTAGAAGTCGAATTCGCGTTCGGCTTCGTGAACGCTTTTGGTGCGGAGAGCGCCGGTAGCCGCCAGGATCAACGAGCGGCTCTCGCCCTCGGCCGAGTAGCTCTTGCCGATCTCGTAGAGCTGGAGGTCGCGAATGCCGCGATTGGCGTTCCACTGAATCGTGCGCAGCATCGAGGGAACCAGCGAGGTCCGCAGAATCGCCTCTTCCTCGGACATCGGATTCATCAGCACCACGGGCTTTGTGTCCGGGCGGAACCTGCGTTCGGCCGGCTCATCGCTGAATGCCATCGGAATCGTCTCCGAGTAGCCGCTCGATGCGAGGACGTTGCGCAGTACGCGTTCTTTCGATTCCTCCGGCAATCCCGAGCCGTAACCGGCCCACTTCGGCAGCCGGGCAGGGAATTTGTCGAAGCCGTGATGGCGCGCGATCTCTTCGAGGAGATCCTCTTCGCGCGTGATATCGGGCCGGTAACTCGGAGCCTGGACGGACCAGCCGTCGGCCGTGTGATCGACCTTGAACCCCAGCTTTTCGAAAATGCGATCGACAATGGCGTGTTCGACCGGAACGCCGAGGAATCCTTCGATACGTTTCGCGCGAAGTTTGGCGGTGGCCGGCTGCCACTTGCGCGGATAAACATCGATGACGTCGCGGCAGATCGTGCCGCCGGCCAGAGCCTGAATCAGCGCGGCCGCGCGGTCGCAGGCGTAGCGCGCCATTTCGGGGTCCGCGCCGCGCTCGAAGCGATAGGAGGCCTCGCTCAACAGGCCGAGGCCGCGCGACGTCTTGCGGATCGAGAGCGGGTCGAAGTTCGCGCTTTCGAGCAGCACGTTGGAGGTTGCGGACGAGATTTCCGAATCGGCTCCGCCCATGACTCCCGCCACGGCGACGGCGTTCGATACGTCTGCGATGACCAGCATCGACGGATTGAGCGGCCGCTCGACGCCGTCCAGCGTCGTGATCTTTTCATCGAAGCCGGCCCGCCGGACGATGATCTGCTGTCCGCCGATCCGGTCGGCATCGAAAGCGTGCAGCGGCTGGCCCAGCTCGAACATCACATAGTTGGTGACGTCGGCGACGTTATTAATGGATCGGACTCCGATCGATTCGAGCCGGTTCTTCAACCATTCCGGCGACGGACCGATCTTGACTCCTGCGATGTAGCGTCCGCAATAACGGGCGCACAGGTCCGGATCGGCAATCGAAATGGAGAACACATCACTAGCTTTCGTTTCGCCCTCGTGAAGATCGAAATCCGGCGGCTTGAGGCGCGCGTCATAAACGACGGCAACTTCGCGCGCCACACCGAAATGGCTCAGGCAATCCGGCCGGTTGGTGGCGACATCGAGTTCGAACACGGAGTCGCCATTGGCCGCTTCCAACGCATCAACGGCAAGACCGATACCGGTGAAGCGGCCGCCCAGTTCCTTCGGCGCTTCCGGGATGTCGACGAACTCCTTTAGCCAGTTGTAGCTGATCTTCATTTCACTAATGCTTCGCGCTAAAACTGTTCGAGAAACCGCATATCGTTCTGAAAAAACAACTGCAGATCGTTGATGTTGTATTTCAGCATCGTGTAGCGTTCGATGCCGCCGCCGAACGCGAACCCGCTGTACTTTTCGGCGTCGTAATTCACGAATCCGTACAGGTTCGGATGAACCATGCCGGCTCCCATCACTTCAATCCATCCGGTCTGTTTGCAGACACGGCAGCCGGCCGCTGCGCAAAACACGCAGGAGACGTCGACTTCGGCGCCGGGTTCGACGAACGGGAAGAAGCTCGGACGCAATCGGGTCTGCGTCTGCGGGCCGAAGAACTGTTTGTGGAATCGTTCGAGAGTGCCCTTCAGATCCGCGAACGTGATTCCCTCGTCGACCAGCAGGCATTCCACCTGGTGGAACATGGGCGAATGCGTCGGGTCGAAGGCGTCGCGCCGGTAGACCCGGCCGGGACAGATGATGCGCAGCGGAGGCTGCATTTTCTCCATCGTGCGTACCTGCACCGGAGAGGTATGCGTGCGCAGCAGCAGGTTCTCGGAAATATAAAAGGTGTCGCGTGGATCGCGCGCCGGATGGCTGGCCGGAATATTGAGGGCGTCGAAGTTGTAGTAGCTGCTTTCGACTTCCGGGCCGTCCTCAACGGTATAACCCATCGAGATGAAGATGTCTTCGATTTCCCGGCGAACGATCGTCAAGGGGTGGCGGTGCCCGGCGCGCCGGCGGGTGCCGGGCAGAGAGACATCGAGCCGTTCGCGTTCGAGCACCGTCTGTTTCTCGCCCGCCGAGATCGAGCTTTCGAGCGTCTCCAGGGCGGTTTCTATTTTGACTTTGACTTCATTGGCGATGCGGCCGAACTCCGCGCGTTGCTCTTTGGGAAGCTTGCCGAGGCTCTGAAGTTCGAGGGTGAGGAGGCCGGCTTTGCGGGAAAGATACCGGGTGCGGGCGTCCTCTAGCGACTTGCGGTCGGCGACAGATACACGTTCCGCATCGAACTGCTGCTCGATGGCTCGAAGCCTGCCGATCCCGTCGTTAGAAGACACCTCGTAAACCCCATATGTTGAGCACGAGCGGAGCGAGTGTGAGCCCGATAGGGCGAAACAAATAATAAATGCCGATGGCGATCAGCTCGCCTTCGGGACGGCGGCTTTTGCGGTTTCTGCCAGCCGCGTGAATGCCGCCGGATCCTGAAGAGCCACGTCCGCCAGAATTTTCCGATCCATATCCACGCCGGCGGCCTTCAGCCCGGAAATGAACTGGTTGTAGTTCAATCCATTCTGCCGCGCCGCCGCGCCGATGCGGATGATCCACAGGCGGCGGAATTCGCGCTTGCGCACCTTGCGGTCGCGATATGCATAGACGAGAGCCTTCTCGACGGACTCTTTGGCAAATTTATACAGCTTACTCTTGCTGAGGTAATAGCCCTTCGCAAGGCCGAGAAGCTTCTTGCGGCGGTTATGCCGTTTTGTTCCACGTTTAACTCGAGGCACTGGGAGACTCCTTCATTTAAGCGTCGGGCCTATCTTACCTGCTGCGCGCTATCGCGCTTGCGCTTCGCGCGGCCCGCTGACTTCACATTACGCGTAGGGCAACATGCGCCGGATGATCTTCGAATCCGGATCGCTGGCGATGGTCGCCTTGCTGAGTTTTCTTTTCCGGCCCGCCGCTTTCTTCGTCAGGATGTGGCGTGCGAATGAGTGCCGGCGTTTTACTTTGCCGGTGGCTGTCAGTTTGAAGCGTTTGGCGGCGCCTCTATGGGTT
>DASXLG010000327.1 GCA_036496425.1 Terriglobia bacterium
GGATTTCCCGCCGCGGCACACCATGCACTTTTACAGTGACGCTGGCCATAAATACGGCAGAGATCACGAGTGCACAACCGAGTGCCTGTGTCTGCGAGAGTGTTTCGCCCAGCCAAACTATCGAAAATAGAATCACGAAGGGGCTGTACAGACACTCGACAATCGACATGACCCCGGCGCCGAGGACATTCAGGCTGGTAAACACCAGCGTGTCCGCGACGCCAAGCCCGAGAAATCCGCTGAGAAATAAGCGCCCGAAGTCGAGCGCCGATATCGCGGGCGGCCGAAGTCCGTACCAAAGCAGAATGGTGGGTATAAACAGGGCAAAGGCGATCAGGTTTTTAAAGAGGTTGAGCGCAAATGGATGAACGGATCGTCCCGTATGCCGGAACAGAATCAGAACGAAGGCCCAGCTCAGCGCGCAGGCCAGAGAGAGAACTTCTCCGAAAACCATCGGGCAAGACTACCATTCCCTCAGTCCTTCCAAGACTACCATTCGACTCATTTCAGCCTTTGAGGTGAAACGATTCCGGCCGCCGGACCTCCGATTGTGTAGATGCCGGCATAGCGAAACAAAAGGCAAGAACAGGCTCTCGCCTTTAGATTCGGCGATCTTGCGGATTAGGCCAGCCGGCTCCCGGATGACGGTCATGCGATAAATTTCCGACCGTTGTCAATGTCTGACTTATTTCGCATACCATTGAACGATGATATGTCCTGCATGCGGTTTCGGTAGTATCGGCAAGGCAAGTATGGACTGGGCTGACCTGCCGTGGCTGCTGCTCCTTCATTCTCCGCGGCGCTGTCACCGGTGCCGGCTGAAATTCCGCGCTTGGTTCTGGAGGGTGTGATGCGATCTGGACAGCGGGTTACTGACGAAAATCCCGCGTTCCCACCGAGCGGAAGCTGCGATACAGCAGCAGGTCATAAACAATCTTCAAGCCGCCGCATACATAAAATGGTGCATTGAACATCGACGCGCTCAACAGCCTTCCCGCGATCGCCGGGGCGATCGAGCTTCCCGCCGAGCGCGCCACCGCCGTCACGCCGCCGGCGGCCGACCGCTCGTCCGGGTCCACCACTGCCATGGTGTACGACTGCCGCGTCGGCACATCCATTTGCGAAATGCTGAATCGGAGCAGCAGCATCGCGATCGCCAGCGGCAGCGTCGGCATCAGCGGCACGAGAATCAAGACCACATTCGACGGGATATGCGTAAACACCATCGTGTTGATCAGCCCGATGCGCTTTGCCAGCCGCGTTGCGGTCAGCGCCGAGATCCCCGCAAAGACGTTCCCGAAAAAGAAAATGCCGCCCAGGGCCGCCGGTTGAACGCCGAACCGGACATGAAACCAATACGCCACGATGCTTTGCAGAATGAACCCGCCCGCAAACGCATCCAGCGAGAACAAGGCCGCCAGCTTGAATACCACGTGCCCCGAACGGTGCAGACCGAATGCGCCAAAAACCCGCTGCCCTCTCCGTTGTGCCCGCGCCTCCGAAGCGCTCTTCGTCTCTGCCGGTGTTAGCTCGGCCGCTCTCGATAAACACGCGAACATCACCGACAGGACGGCGCCGATCCCCGCATACATCATTACAATCACACGGTAACTTTCGAGCGATGACATCCCCGCCGAGCGCAGCGTCTGCGCCAGCACGCCGCCGGTCAGCGCTCCTGCCGCCGTCGCAAACGATCCCGTCAGGTTGTACCAGGCGAAAACCTGAATCCGGCGCTCGGCCGAAACGATCTGCGACAGCGCCGCCTGTTCGATCGAGAGAAACGGCCCGACTTCATTCCCGCTCGGACTGATGACTCCGATCGTCGCCGCCGTCAGCAACAGAACGAAATTCGTGGTCGATGCAAACAGGATTCCGGCAAATACCATCAGCACGCCGCCCAGGATCAGCATCGTCTTCCGGCCTGTCCGGTCGGCAGTCGTCGTGATAGCCAGCGAGATCACGGTATCTCCGGCCAGCGTCAGCGTGAGCAACAGCCCGATGCGGTTCTCGTTGAGACCCACCTCCGCGAGATACAGCATGAGCACCACCGAGAGGAAACCGTACGCGAACAGCCGGAGAATGCGCGTCGCAAACAGAAGACGGACATCTCTGCCGTGGCGGATCGGCTGCGCCGTCAGGCCTTGTTCAGCATCCATGCAGAGAAGCTTGCAGAGTCTCGAAAGCCTTGTAAACCGTTAAGCTCCCGATAGAGAGCGCCGAGAGGCGGCAGAAAACTGACGTTGCGCAGGTTTTTCTGTCCTCAAACCTGAACAACCGCGGATGCCCAGCCTGCGGGGTCCTTGTCCGATTCAAACCAGCGGTGCAGGTCAATGACGATCGATGCGTCTTCCTTCCGGATTGCGAAGCGGTCGAGATTTCGCGTTGCCCGTCCAGCGGTGTAGGTTCCGTTCGGTTGATATTGAGAATCGTGTTTCGAACATTGGAAGCGTTTGTCTTTGGCGAGCCACTTCACGGCGGCGTGCTCGTGTGGACATGCGAGGGCGAAGGCATAAACGCTGTTTTGAAAGCGGATCAAAATCACCTGAGTCTGGCGATCGATATTGACGCTGTCGCTAGCCGGCAACGGAAACCGTTTCTCATTGGCGGGTCCGGCGCCTTTCGTTTCAGCAACAGGCAGCGCTGCCAGCGATGAGGGCAAACCGAGAGCGGCCACAGCGGTGACCAAACAGCCTCCGGCGCGGAGAAATTCACGGCGGTTTGATCCGCCGGAGCAGTTGTTGTTGGATTCCTGCATATCTAACCGATGTTCGGCAGCGCAGCGCCGGCCAGCGTGGTCAACATCCATAGCACGACGCTGACGGTGGACGTGATGGTCAGCGTTCTCCAGGCCTGAACGGTGCCGGACTCGGCCAACCGCTCCGCCCGAACGAGCAGAAGTCCGTTCGCCATCAGTACGCCGATCATTGCCATTTTTACCCAGAACAGGATCGAGTGTAGAAATGTTCCGGTATCGGCGGCAAATAAAAACAGCCCACTGACGATGACGGCCGAAAGGCTGATCAAAACGATTCGATGCGTGCCCCGGAGCATCCCCAATTGGTTCGTCCGCTCCGCTGAGCCACGACGCGCCGCCAGCAACGTCAGGCGGTCGGCCGAAATCGCGCAGCCGCCGCCAATCACCAGGCCTCCGATGTGCAAGAACCCGATAAGGGTGCGCATCATGGCGTGGTTCGAATAAAAAGAAGCCCAGGTGTCCAAAATGCCAGAAATCCAAACGGTCATTCATCTTCCTTTAAATAACATGATCAGGTAGCCCACAGTGCCGACACCGATAGACGCCACGGCGATGTCGCGGTGTAACGACTTATCTGACGGATTCGTGATGATTCCGTTTTTCATATGCGGCCCGGTTGCTTCCGTTGCGAGAAATCCGCCGTCCGCTGCCAGCATGAGAATACTGTGGATCACCCGGAGTTTGCGTCCGTCCGTGTCGTGCCGGCCTTCCCACAGATTCCAGCCTCCAGTCAGCGTATTCACCCCGAAAAGCCCGACAATCCCCGCGCCGACTACGACATGCGCCGTTTTTTTGGCTCCGGTTTCCGGGTTGTTGTAGAGCGATTGGCCTAAACCGAGTTCAGTTCCGAATAGAGGCAGCGTGGCCCAGCTGGCGTATTTGTGAATTTTCAATCTTACCTCATATCCGTTCGAATATGTGGTGGCCGTTGGATGAGCCGCTCCTGGCTGCTGCGCGGGAGCCGGAGCCTGGCCTGTATCGCCGGATGAATTCGACGCAGCCTCCGCCACCGGCAAGGCCGGGCCATTTTGCAGATCCGCGCCGTCCTGTGCCAACGCTGAAAATGAAGAGCAGAAAACCAGCAGTGTCAGGGTGAAAAGCCGCATGAGTGTGTCCTCCATTCCGGGTGCAAGCCGTGAGCACATTCCAGTAGAGCCGAAGTCTCATGAACCTGTCATTGAGTGCAAATGACGATGCGTTCATGAAGACAATCATGGTTGATTCCAGAGCTCCGAAGGGTATGATACCCAACGAATAACGGCGTCAAGGGCGCGCCAGGCAAAACGAATGAAGCCGGAGACCAGACAGCCACAGCCTCGAACGCGAAAGACGAATGCTCCGTCGCCTAATGCCGTGACCACGGAAAAGACCAAAGCCCAAAGTCGGAAACGGCCAATCATAAAGAGAAGGCCAAGACTTCCTTTTAACTGAAAAGCATGCAGCCTGCAACAGGACATGCCTTAAGAGAGAGACCTTATGCGAACGATTTCTTACGCCCTGAAGATTGCATCACTGTTGACGGTCATTGCGTCCGCCCTTTATGTAGCGCCTTCGATGGCCTTTGGACAGACCGATGAGATTCAGGTCTACGATGCGGAGATTGTCGATCCGGGTGTGTTCAATCTGATGATACACACCAATTTTACGCCGATCGGACGGAAGACAGCGGACTTCCCTGGAGGCATCATCCCCGACAAATCGGTCAACGGCACGGCCGAATGGGCCTACGGCGTAAACGACTGGTTCGAGCAAGGGCTGTATATGCCGGTGTGGAGTCCTTACTCCCAGGGCCGCGGTGGAGCAATTAACGGCTTCAAGCTGCGGGAACTGTTCGTACGGCCCCACGCCAACAAACACACGTTCTTTTATGGCGTCAATTTCGAGTTCAGCGTCAATTACAAATACTGGGAGTCCCGGACCATCACCTCCGAGATCAGGCCGATCGTGGGTGTGCATCACCGTGGTGTGGACTTCATCTTCAATCCGATTGTGGATACCGACTACACCGGCGGCCCGCGCAATCTCGAATTCGTCCCGGCAACGCGGCTTGCATATAACTTCAACGACAGGTGGGCTCTCGCCCTTGAGGAATATGCCGATCTTGGCCCTCTCCATCATTTCGACACACCGCATAATCAGTTTCACGAGATCTGGGCCACCGTTAATCACGACACGAAGACCGTGAATATTGAAACCGGAGTCGGGATTGGTGTGACGTCCGGGGCCGACAAGTTGACATTGAAACTGATGTTGTCGCGCGATCTGAACCCTCGGCCCGAGAACTGAACTCAGGCAAGAGGCGGAAGGCCGCAACTGTTGAATTTGTTGCAGCCTTCCGGCTACCAGCTGAGGAATGCTATTTACCTACAACCAGGATCGAAAAGGAATCGGGAACCATCGCGCCCCTGCCACCGCGGCCGCCACGGCCGCCACGGCCGCCACGGCCCGGCGGCGGTGCTGCGCCGGCTGCAGGAGCCGCGGGAGCCTCATATTCAGCCGCAATGATATAGATCTGGTTCGTCTTGGTGTCGAGTGTCAGCGTTTTCCCGCCGGCCTTTGTCTGGACCGTCTGTTCGAGAGTGAAACTCGTGGGACTGTTTTCCTTCACGACCGTGAGCGTGCCGTCGCCGCCGTTGGAGCTGAACGCTTCCATCGTATTTGGGTTGAACGCGGCGCCGTCGGTGCCGGGACCGATGGGGATGGTGGTGAGAATCTTTCCATCTTTCGCACTCAGAATCACCATGTTTGCAGGATTTCTGCAGGTGGCGAACAGAATCTGATTCTTCGTATCGAGGGCCAGGCCCGCACATGTACCACCGCTGCCCGCGATATCATACTTTCGTGTGACCATCATCGTTTTGGCGTCGACCACGCCGATCATGTTCTTGTCCTCGAGATCGACATAAACAGTGCCCTTGCCGTCGCTGGCGGCCTGTTCGGGTTGTCCGCCCAGGTCGATCGTTCCGGCCACGCTGCCGTCACTCGCGTTAATAAGCGTGACATGGGGCGCAAGGTGGCTGAGATCCCACACCCGCGCATTGAAAGGATCGAAAAGCATGCCATCGGGCGAGCCCATCACATCGATCATCTTCAGGACGGCAAGCGTCTTCGAATCGAACATGGTGATCGGTTTGCTGCTGGCAAAGCCATGTCCGGACTTCGGATCGACGACCGCTCCATGAGCGCTGACCATCGGAATCTCGCCGGCCGGTTCGAGAGTGTCGAGATTGAACACGGTCAAGCGTGCCGTGCCTTGTCCGCTGCGAGCAACATAAAGCCGGCGTCCGGCGGTATCGGCATTGACGTAATCGAATCCGCCTACGCCCCCGACTTTGGCCGTCTTGAGAACTCTGTACGGCCCCGAACCTGGCGTCTGCGCCAGCGCAATAACAGCCAGCATCACGACCGCGACGACCGGAACGACTGCAACTCTTCGCATAAAACTCCCCCTTGATTTGGATTGTGCTGCTCATAATGTATGTCGGATTCCCGGGCGCGCCTCAGGCATCAGCGCTCGATTCAGGGCGCGGGGATCGCAGGCTTGAGCGTTACGACAGGTGCGGGCAGCCTCGATCCGGCGGGGCCGATAAATTCTTCTTTGGTTCCATCGTCGTAGTATTGGATAAATTTCCAGGTCAGGTTTGACCCCTGTTTCGGATTAATGGCCAGCATTCCGAACTCGACGAATTCGTAGGGCTGAATCTTTCCGGTCCAAGTGGCGCCGACGATCTTTCCTTTGTCGTCCTTTTTAAAATCTATCTTCCATCCCGGTTTGAACTCGAAGTCGTAAACTTGCAGTTCTGCTGGAAACTCTCCTTCGATCTTGCTCGAGCCTACCTGTTTCTCGTTGGGGACCCGCATCGTATATTTTTCTCTGGCTCCGAGCGCCGACTCGGTTGGAGCGATTCGGATGTGCGCCAGCACCACTTGTGTGCACATCAATGAAATCGCCAGCGTGTACCACAAACGTTTCATGAGAATCTCCTCTATGGTTGTCAGACTTAACTGTGCATTGTCGCTCTTCTTTGATGCATGTCAATGATTGCCGTGCTTTATGAACAAAAAGTAATTCATGGTGCCCCTTCCGTATTAAGGACCGGCTCCGAGTTGTGCAGTTGGAATCGGATCGGGATGGGAGAACGGCGGGACTCGAGAATAACAGCTTTCACAACGTTCAGACGCCGATCAGTAAGAACTGAGGCGGGAGCGGGGGGCCGCAACGCTTGAATCACGTTGCGGCCTTTGGTTTTAAATTGGAAAACTTACGGTGATTTTTGCGCCCCGGCCCTGACGATCCGAGACTTTCACGCTGCCGCCGTGCGCCTGGGCAACGGCATTCACGAACGCCAGGCCCAGCCCATGGCCCCGCGAATGCTTTCCTTTCACAAACCGTTCGAGGACATGATTGCGTATGTCTGCCGGGAACCCGGGCCCATCGTCCTCGATGGTGAGTTGAGCGTTTTGATCGGCACGCTGTAAGACCATGTGAATGCGGCAGCCATCGCCCAGGTGGGCGAGTTCGTTTTCCAGCAGGTTGCTCATCAAACGATGGATCAGCGGGACATCCGCTTTGATGAACACATCATCCTGGATATCCGCCTCGATCATGTGGTTGTGCGCCGCCAATGCGGGCTGGTACAGATCGATCTGCTGGCGTAGCAGGGCCGACAAACTCAAAGATTCCCGGTTCAGGCGAAGGGCGCCCGCTTCGGCTTCCGCAAGATCCAGCATGGTGTTCAAAAGGTGCGAAAGGCGGTCCAGCGTGTCGATCGACTCGGCGACAAGTTCGCGCCAGGGGCCGTCGTTGCTTGTTGAAAGCGCGACTTCCAGCCGGCCGCGGATGGCGGTGACCGGGCTCTTCATGTCATGCGCAACGGAATCGGTGACCGTACGGAGTTGTCCAACCGATGCCTGGATCCTGTCCAGCATTTGATTGAATGTCGACGACAGGCGGCTGATTTCATCGGCGTACTTGCCTTCCGGCACCCGGCTGCTCAAGTCTTCGCTACCGATACGCGCGACTGTCTCGGAAATATGTTCGACGCGAAGCAGCGTCCCACGCGCGCTGGCATACGAAATGAGGAATCCGAGGAAAACCGTCCCCGCCCAGACCATGAAAAACTGCGCCGTGAGCCGGTTCAAGAGATGGAGGGCTGAGTTGTCCGAAAGTCCCAGATAAATCGTTCCACCGTGGTCGCGATTCTTCGCGACCACACGGAAGGGCGTCGATTCTCCGTCGATCTGCAACGACTCCGGGGTCTCCGGCACGAGCCGCGTCTTCTGGATGGCGCGGAGGAAAGAATCCTTCATCTCCGGTCCGACCCACAGAGCAGCCTCGCCGCGGGCGCCGGTTTGCAGGAAGAACGCCGAGGAGCGGGCGTGCGAGGAATGCGGGCCGTACTCGTCGGGCATTTCGTGCGTCGCAAGCTCGGCGACTTCCTCCATGATCCGATCGTACAGAGCGTCCTGAGGAGTGCTGTTCGAGACTTCGCTGAGCACTTCCGCCTCTCCGGACAGCCATGCATCGCTGCGTTCCCGCACAGTGTTCGAGACGACGTAATAGGTGATTCCGAACGCAATCGCGCTGCCGAGAGCGAAAGCGAGGGTTGTCCAGACGGAGATCCGCCAGGCCGCGGTATTGCGGGAGGGTTTAAGGAGCTTTGATAACATAACCGATTCCTCGAATCGTCTGGATCAGCGGCTTCACGCTCTCTCGATCGACTTTACTGCGCAGACGATAGATGTGCACATCAACGACATTGGTCGCGGGATCGATCCTCATCCGCCATACATGATCCAGAATCATCGATCGTGTTACCACCCGGCCCTCATTCCGGCATAGGTATTCGAGAAGAACAAATTCCTGCGGTGTGAGCTGCAGATTCCGGTCCCCCCGCCACGCCTCGCGGCGGACAAGATCGAGTTGAAGGTCCGCCACCTTGAGCTTCAGCGATTCTTTCTGCGGTGTGCTGCTTCGCTTGAGAAGGTTGCGCAGGCGGGCGAGTAGCTCGGCCAGCGCGAAAGGTTTGGTGAGGTAGTCGTCCCCGCCCTGTTCGAGGCCGCGAACGCGCTCATCGACGGTTCTTCGCGCCGACAGAATCAAGACCGGCGCGTTGCTGCCATGCGCCCGGCAGCTGGCGATGAGTTCGAGACCGTCGCGATCGGGAAGGCCGAGATCTATAATGAATGCGTCGTGGACGCCTTCGCGCGCCAGAGCTTCTCCGCCTTCAGCGTTTGAGGCGGCATCGACCGTGTATCCGGCTTCAGTGAGGGCTCGCTTAAGAAACTCCTGAATGGCGATATCGTCTTCGACCAGCAACAGCCGCATGAAACAAACTCCCGCCGTATGAGTATCATTGGACCGGGACAAGTTGGACCTAAACGTACATGAACGCAAAATTACAGTTTGTTCATCTGGCCTCTTCTGACATGAATCCCCCAGTAAGCATTCGACGCCTGGCTCTTGTTGCAGCGCTGGTGTTCCTATGTGCCGTTCCCCAGCTTTGGGCGCAGGGGCCGCCCTACCAGACCGACGATCCCGTTCCTGTCGACCTCCATCATTACGAGTTCTACATCTTCGGGGGCGCCGGCGGCACACCGGTCGAGACGGATGCAACGGGTCCGGCATTTGAGTTCAATTGGGGCGCCATTCCGCGCGTGCAGGTACACGCCGTCCTGCCCTGGGGCGTGGTGGCGCCTTCCAATAACCCGCTTTATCTGCCCTCCGGCGCCGGCCCGGCCGAATTCGGCCTCACCGACACCGAACTGGGTGTCAAGATCGCCTTCTACAAGGAATCAAAATACATTCCGCAGATCGGCTCGTTCACGATGTTCGAGATTCCGACCGGCAGCTATGCCCGGGGGCTGGGTGTCGGCAAGGTCTGGTACAAGCTGCCACTGTGGGCGCAAAAGAACGTCGGCAAGTGGCTTTTTGACGGAGGCGGCGGCTACACCGTCGTTCCGCAAGTGGATTACCGCAACTTCGTTTATGGCGGCTTCCTTGTGAAGTACACCTTCAACAAGCGGATCGAGCTTGGCGGCGAGGTCTTTTCGCACGGGGCTGGAGGACTCGCGACGCCGCAGATACGAGGTTCAACGCTGGTGGATGTCGGCGGTTACTATCACTTCCACAACCCCGGCCATCAGTTCCTTTTCTGCTACGGACACAGCATGGCGGGGCTGACGGAGAACTATGCGTACGTCGGCTTGTACTGGACATGGGGCGAGAAACAGCCACCGCCCGGAGGAGTGAGTCATTTCTTCGGAGAGCTGGGTAATCACCCCGGATCGAGTAGGTAGCTTTTGCCGTTCAAAGCTGACAATCGCGGATGCCCGTCCGGCTGGACGGCAAATCGGTCAAGATTTCGAGTCGCGTGTCGGGTTATGTACTGGTGACGGACAGATTAAGTTTTATTCATAAAGGCCGGCCGGACTCTTTGTTTCTTGACGTATACGTGGAACGGATAAAAACTGTGGGTCAGCCAGTAGTGTTTTTGCTCTGGCATTTAGACAGTATTTTGTCCGAACATTCCACTTTTAGATCGGGAGAATAACGATGAAAAAGATCGTGCTTGGCTTGATGATCGGGGCAACCATCCTCGCTGCCGGAGTTCCTTTGATGGCGCATCATTCGTTCAGCGCCGAATTTGATTCCGCAAAGCAGGTGAAGTTGACCGGGACTGTAACGAAGATCGACTGGACCAATCCCCATGTTTGGTTCTATATCGATGTTAAAGACGAAGCCGGAAAGGTCACGAACTGGGGCCTGGAAATGGGCCCGCCGCACATGCTGCAGGCTGGCGGCTGGACGCGCACCACGATGAAGCTCGGTGATACGGTCAGCGTTCAG
>DASXLG010000328.1 GCA_036496425.1 Terriglobia bacterium
ACACGGAAAAACGCATCGCGTATGCGTATCGCGGTGAAAACCGGGCTCATCTTTTCTTTGTCCTGTTTCTTTCTTACCGCGATTGGTCTCGCCAGGACGTTTTATCTCACCCTGGTCAAACGAAAACCGGAAGAACTGCCCCGATTTACGTTGGCTTTATGTGGATTAGGATGGTTTCTGAATATCGTCGTCTTTTTGCCTTCAACTGCGGCTTATATGGGAGGTTACTGGCTGCCGCGACTCATTCTTCCCGCTCTCTTGGCGTTCATAATTTTGAGCACAACGGAGTTGGATCGTCTTCTTCGCGGACGTGCCGAACGATGGTCCTGGATGGTCCTGGCGCTGGTCGTGTTGCAGTCGGCGGTACAACTCTCGTTTTTGTGGCCGCACGGCCCCATTCGTCCTCTATAACCGCGTGATGCGGAAGAACGCAAACATTCCGAGCTTGGCGGCCCATGGTGATAACACGGATTCGATCTGCTGCCAGATTTCATAGGTAATTTCCGGCATCAAGGTCCGCATCGATACACCTCCCGATACCAGGTAACGAAATGGCATCATCGGAAGCGTCTCCTCTATCTGGAGTTCCGGAAACTGCCTGAGCAGCCGTTGGCGATCGCGTACGAAGACAATCCATGGCAGTGCACCGTTGGCAGCCGAAAGTGGACCGCTGCCCGGTATTTCCCACTCGGTTGCTTCGGGAAGAAAGGGCTCGTGGTGAAGATGGCGATAGACGAGCTTCGACCAGCTCGAGACCCACGGCTCGACCATCAGAAGTTGTCCCCCGGGTCGAAGGCAGCGCACTGCTTCTCTCAGGAAAGTCTCTGAATTCGGGATGTGATGGAACACATCCGTCATGGCAATTGCCTTGAGAGATCCAGCGGCGAATGGCAACGCCTGACCGTCCGCGACAAGTTGCGCATTCCGGCACCAGAATACTTCAGTTTGAACCGCCTCCGGGACGAATCGTTCGAAATATCCCGCGCCGGAACCTAGCTCGACGACTGATCCGTTGCCTGCCGGTATACGCGAGCGAATTAGCGTGTACCAGTCGTCATAAATCCGTCGAAGGAATGGCTTCTCTTGAATAATTCGAAGGCGAAGGTCCGTTGTTCCTGGATCATCCAGGTCCAATCCCTTGCTTAATGGGTGAGCCAGGATCGTTCTTAGATTCAAAAGAGACATCGTTCGCTTTTTAATCGGTGAGAGACCGGAGTTCAGATGCTATCGAGATCTTCTGGTTTCTAACAAATTCAAAGCCAATATCTTTACGCCGAACATATATCCATCTGTCTTTGCCGCCGGAACAGCGGATAGCGATGATTGAAAGTCTCGATCGCCGAATAACGGCGCAGCAGCACTTTGTGCCAGTCCTTCATGAGGTCTTCACGATGCGCGCCTGTTCTACCGGCTATGTGCGTAGGCTCCTGGGCCAAGTAGACATCGCGCCTCCATCATAATAGAGGGTACTGATGCAGTCTGCCGCAAACTTGAAAATAAAGCTGTTCGCCGATGGTGCTGACAAGGCGACCATGCTCGAAATGTACCGGAATCCTTTGATTCAGGGCTTCACTACCAATCCGACCCTGATGCGCAAGGCAGGTATCGGCGACTATGCTTCCTTTGCGCGCGACATCCTCCAGGCGATTCCGGACCGCCCAATCTCCTTCGAAGTCTTCGCCGACGATTTTCGCGAAATGGAGCGGCAGGCCCGGATCATCGCCGCGTGGGGGTCGAACGTGAATGCCAAGATTCCCGTCACCAACACGAAAGGGGAGCCGTGCTTCGACTTAGTCCGCAAACTTACCCGGGAAGGAATTAAGCTCAATATCACCGCCCTGCTCACCTTAGACCAAGTGCGCTGCGTGGCGTCCTGCTTACGGGGAGGAGCGCCCGCCTTTGTGTCGGTTTTCGCGGGCCGTATTGCCGATACCGGCCGCGATCCCATTCCCGTCATGACCGCGGCGCTCGAAGAGATTAGGGATTTGCCTGGCGTAGAGCTCATCTGGGCCAGTCCCCGTGAGCTTCTAAACGTCATCCAGGCGGATGCGATTGGTTGTCACATCATCACGGCCACGAGCGACATTCTGAAAAAGCTTTTGACCTTGGGCAAAGATCTGGGGCAATACTCTTTAGAAACGGTGCAAATGTTTCATGACGACGCGCGTAGCTCCGGATTTACGCTTTAGCGCAAGATCCAATCGCACGCCTGGGCGAGAGATTCGACAACGCAATCCGGCTTCGCCTCTGGTTTGGGCTCATTGTAATGACGGTCGATCAGGACAGTCCGGCATCCGGCTGCGGAACCTGCATCGATGTCCCGCCAACGGTCTCCGATCATGTAACTATTCGGTAGATCGATCCCGTATTGCACGGTGGCCTTCAGAAGCAGACCTGGTAGCGGCTTGCGGCAGTCGCAACGATCGGAATCATCGTGGTAGCAAGAAAAAAATTCGTCCAAAGGCAGATTTGCGGCCAGATATTGATTGATCTTTTCCACGTCCGCCTCGGTCGACGTGCCACGCCGCACGTCCGGTTGA
>DASXLG010000329.1 GCA_036496425.1 Terriglobia bacterium
GGCCGTGCTGGCCGGACAGATCGACATCCGCGGACTCGGCGCCATCACGGCCATGGGAATCAGCGACGACGGACGCACCGTGGCGATAGGTGTATCCAATGGACAGACGGGATCGCTGTTCGTCGCAAACCCCGGAATTCAGCCGCGGCTGGCCGCCTCCCTGCAGCATCCCGTAGCGATCGCGTTTCTGCACAACAGCAGCGACGCGATTGTTGCCGATGATTCGCAAAACGCAATCTATTACGTCTCAGCGGGACAGGTTTATGGCGTCGCTTCGGCGGCTGATGGCGTTGCAGCCCCGGTTGCCGTAGCCGTCTCGAACGACAACCAACGGGTCTTCGCCGCAAATTCTCAATCCCGATCCGTCATGACTATCGCGCTGAGTGGAGAGGCTGCAGCACCCGTGTATTGCAACTGCGCGTTGACGGGAATGTATCCGACAAGCACCGACTCGGTTTTCCGGCTGACCGATTTTACCGGCAGCCCCATCTTACTTTTTGACGCCAACAGGGCGACGCCACGAATCACGTATGTTCCAGTGAGTGGTTCGCAATTCTGACGGTCCTGCGGCAGGTGCGGAGGACAACTACATGCACTCATCATTTATATATCGGGTTCTATTTTTCCTGCTGATCGTTTCGCTCGCGGTCAGCGCGTTCGGCCAGACCGGGGTGGCGCCGGTGGCAGGCAGCGGAGCTGCCGGATTTACCGGAGACGGAGGCCAGGCACTGGGCGCGACGTTGAATGGGCCGACGGACGCCGCAGTCGATCCGCAGGGTAATTTATTTATCGCAGATCGAAACAATAACCGCGTTCGTAAGGTGAGCACCGGCGGTGTGATCACGACCGCCGCCGGAAACGGCAATGCCGGCTCCTGGTATCTGGAGGGGGGCCCCGCCGTGTCTTCAGTCCTGAATCACCCGTTCGCGGCTGCCGCGGATGCGGGCGGCAACCTTTATATCGGTGATTTTGGCGGATTCTCGACAACTTCATTCACGAACCTGTACATCGCCGACGAGCAGAACACGACCAACAGCCGCATTCACAGAGTGAACGCCGGCGACGGCACGATCCATGAGGTTCCGGTGCCGATTGCGCTTTCCGGTGTGCTTTCCATCGCCGTCGATGCGGCGGGGAACCTTTATGTAGCCGAACGCCTGGGGCAACGGATCTTCAGAGTCGCGCCGGCTACCGGCGCGATTACGCCAATCGCAGGCACTGGAACCGCGGGTTTCAGCGGCGACGGAGGGGCCGCCACGGCAGCCAGGCTGAACAATCCAGCGCACCTGGGATTGGATGCTGCGGGCAATCTATATTTCGCCGATTCCGGCAACAATCGAATCCGGAAAGTCGCCGCCGGGACCAACATCATTACGACGGTCGGAGGAACCGGTGGCGCCGGGTTCAGTGGAGACGACGGACCCGCCGTCAACGCGCAGTTGAACGATCCTGAAGGCCTTTCCGTCGACGCAGCCGGAGACGTCTTCATCGCCGACCGGGGTAATGACAGGGTTCGCAGGATCAGCGGCGGTACGGGCTTGATGACCACGGTCATTACGACTCAGGCGACGACCGAATGTGGAAGCTTCACCGCCTCGCTGCAGGCGCCAGCCAGTGTTCTGACGAATGCCGCAGGAGATACACTTTTCATCGCGGATGATTCCGGCAACCGCGTCTGGAAGGCGGATCTTCATCCGAAACCGATTCCGCCGACTCTGACGGCAATAACTCCACCTACGGGAGCGCCGGGAACACAAGTCACGGTGACGCTGACCGGCACCGGCTTCGCCGGAAACGGAACGCCCGGATGCCAGACCGGCGCAGCGGCGGTGTCGGCCGGCGGAAGCGGAATCACGGTGAGCGGCATCACGGTCAGCAGCGACACTTCGCTGACGGCTAATTTTGCCATTGCGGCCAGTGGATCACTCGGCGCGCACGCCATCACGGTTGGAACCGATGGCGGAGCCAGCAACGCCGCCACATTTATGGTAAGCATTCCGGTGGCGCCGCCGCCATCCCTGACGTCGATCGCACCGTCCAGCGGCGTGAGGGGCACCAGCCTTACCGTCACTTTTACAGGGACCAACTTCGATACCATTGCCGGCGGCACGAACGTGACCGCGGATGACGGAGGAATTTCGATCGGCCAGGTGACCGTCGCGAGCGCTACATCGCTGACCGCTGTCGTTACGATCGGCGCCAGTGAAACGCTCGGCATTCATAACCTTAAGGTCGCCACCACCTCGGGATCGAGTGGTCCGCAAGCGTTCACGGTGACGCCCGGCGGCCTTTCCTTTGTTTACAACCTGCCGCAGGTGCTGGACCCTGCAGAACAGACCCCGGTGCAGGTGGCCCTGGCGACCGCAACTCCGGATACCGTCACTGGGACTCTGACCCTGACTTTCACACCGAACGCCACCAATAGCGCCGATGACCCGAATGTGACCTTCGTTAATGCCGATACAAGCGCGAGAAGCAGCGATGTCAGTTTTCCTGCAAATACGACGACGGCGCATCTGGCCATGTCGAATGGTGTACTGCAGGCGGGAACGGTGGCAGGAACGATCGAGCTGAGTATGGCAAACGTGCAGGACGGCGGCGTCAACGTCGCTTCGACCAACGGCACGTTCGACATCCAGGTTCCGCGGCTTCCTCCGGTCATCACCAGCATTGCGGTCTTGAATCTATCTGCTGCGGGATTTGAACTCCAGCTCACCGGTTACTCGACTCCGCGAGACATAACGGGAGCGACATTCACCTTTGGAGCGGCGAGCGGGCAAAAACTGCTGACGGTCGAACTGAAGCCGGACGTCACGTCGCCGTTCACGACATACTACCAGTCTCCGGCATCGGATCCGACGGGCAGCGCGTTCGTTTATACGCAGCCTTTCAGCATCACTCAGGGCACCATAAAAGCCGTCGCTTCGGTGACGGTGACCTTGAGCAACTCGGCGGGAGCGTCAATGCCGGCATCTGCATCGTTGCAGTGATTCGGAGGCGCGGCCGTTTGACAAACGACGTATCCTTGAGTGTTAGGTTCGTTGACGGGATATGCCTAAAGAGCCGCGCCAAACCGATGTCACGTCGTCCGACTACCGCGCCCTGGCGGAGTTTCGATACCAGATCCGCCGTTATCTGGCTTTCAGCGACAAGGCTGCGGAGGCTGCGGGTCTTCGTTCGAGACAATATCAACTGTTGCTCGCACTCAAGGGCCTGCCCGAAGGCATGGAAGCAACAATCACGAATGTCGCCGGCCGGCTCGGCATACGGCACCACAGCGCGGTGGAGCTGGTGAATCGGCTCGAGAGCCGCGGCCTCGTCAAACGCGAACGCAGCGATGTGCATCGCAGTTTCGTGTTCGTGCGCATCACGAAGGAAGGCGACACGATGCTTCGAAAGCTGGTCGCCTCCCGGAAGGCCGATCTTCAAATTGGGGCGCCGATTCTCGTCAAAGCTCTCGCCACGCTCACCAAGCAAAACGCAAAGCAAAAGAAATCCTGAAACCGCTGGATTCTGAGCGCGGGCGACGCGCAACGAACACGTTCTAAGGCGGGCTAAGACGGCTCTAATTTCTGTTGAAAAGCATGAAGGTCCGCGAGTTCCTGCCTGCACGAAGCGCAGCGCCCCAGATGCGCTTCGACGAAAGCGGGATCTGCCATTTCCGCGGCATCCGTCCACGCTGCCAATTCCTCGTCGGTTAAATGGCGGACGAAGTCCTGCTGCAGGCGAGTGAGCTTCGAAGCCAGGACGGACAACATCCGCTCTTCGATTTCGACGCCGCCACGGTCTCGAATCCCCCACAAATCCGCCACGATACCCACGAGATCGTTCAGCTCAACAGGGGCGCCGAGGCGGTTCAACAGGTCCATAACAAAATCGCCGGGATGGTCGGGCCGCCGGCCGATATGGATCTTTGCCGAGAGAGTGCTCAATTCCTCGACTGTCGGCGACTTTCGCAACTGGTCGATCGCATGGTCCCAGCGCGAAAGGCGGCACATCCATTGGTAATCCGGCAGCTGCCAGAGATCAAACCGCTTATCCGTCTGCAGCAGATAGCGCAGCTGCGTCTTCAGGCGGTGGCGTTGCGGATATTTGCGCCGGAGATAATCGCTGTATGCGCGGTACGACGCGGCGGCAGCATAGCTGTAAATATTATCGATCGCATTAAGGCCCGGATTTTCCTT
>DASXLG010000330.1 GCA_036496425.1 Terriglobia bacterium
GCACAAATAACGGAGATCCAACGCCTGGAGAAATTCTCGTGAGCCGTGCCTGCGGAAACGAGCTAATCTGGTACAAACAATGAGATCGCAGGTCGAATTTCGCACGGTCTCGATTCCAGCAGGCGGCGGGTCCATCAATGGCGATTTGAATCTCTGCCTGGACAGCCGATCTCTTGTCCTCTTTGCGCATGGAAGCGGGAGCAGCCGTCACAGTCCACGAAACAAATATGTCGCGCAGGCTTTGAACCGCGGCGGATTTTCTACGCTCCTTCTGGATTTGCTCACCGGCAGCGAAGAATCCCGCGATCAACGCAGCGCACAATTGAGGTTCAACATCGGCTTGCTGTCCGGCCGCCTGGTGGCGGCCACGGACTGGCTCCGCATGCATCTGGCTGAGGAAACTCAACACATCGGCTATTTCGGAGCGAGCACCGGAGCCGCTGCCGCCTTGGTTGCGGCCGCCGAGCGGCCCAAACTCATCGAAGCGATTGTTTCACGCGGCGGACGGCCGGATCTGGCCGGATCATCGCTCTCCGCCGTGCGCGCTCCAACCTTACTCATTGTCGGAGAGCTCGACGATGCCGTCATCGAGCTGAACCGGCGCGCCGCTATCGAACTTCGAGCGCTGCATAAACTGAAGATTATTCCGGGCGCAACTCATCTCTTTCAGGAACCCGGCGCGCTGGAAGAAGTAGCTGGCCTCGCACGGCGCTGGTTTGGACAACATCTCCTGAATCGCGAGACCGGCGCGGCCTAGCCCGGGCTGATGGCCGTTCAGGCCACGTCTGAGTTGCGGCCGCGCTCGCAGAGCTGGCGGACAATCGGGGCGAGGCGGGCTGCGATGAGAAACTGGTGATTGGCGCGGGCGAGTTCCAGCAGTTCCGTCAGCGCCGGCAAAAGCGTCCGCTCGTCCGCCGCTTCAGGTGACTTGATGTAGTCCAGAATAGTCACCACACATTCGACAAGGCGCGGATTTTCATCCGGCGGCATCGCCTCGATCGCCAGTTGAACCGTGCGTTCCAGGATCTCAAGTGAAAACCGATCCATGAATTGTTACCTCTCCGAAGGCTAAAGCAGACGAAGCATGCATGTTGCCACAATATCGACCCGAACAGTTGGATGAAATTTCCGGCTTCTGCCCGGAGCTGTCAACCGGCGGCAGCGCTCCGTTCCAAACTGATTTTCAGTAAAACTACGGCCCGCCGGATCGAACAATTCTGGAAGTGCCCGCCGATCGAGAGGAACCGCCGTTCCTTTTGTGGCAGCCGCCGTCTCACACAATATGAACTCAAATAAGACGATTTTAGGAGGAAGTATGCACGTTTCATCCAGACTTACCATCAGGCAAGTGCTGGCCGTCGCGGTGTTCCTTACGCTGGCCGGCGCCGGCTCTCCCAGGCTGCAGGCTCAGAGCTGTCCTGAGACGCTGCGGGAGAAACCCACGGCGCCTCAGGCAGAGAGCTGCTGCCCGGTGGATCCGAAAGATGTGAAAAAAGCCCAGAAAGAGGCCGATCACGAGGGGCATGAAGCGGCCATGGCCTGCAAAAAGCAGCAGCAGGCTGCCATGAAAGCTCAGCACAAGATAGATAAAGCCTATGCGAAGGGAAATCACAAAGTAGAGGCGGCGAACGCCAAGTTAGAGAAGGAGAAAGGAGAATCGGCGGAAGCGAACGCCAAGCTGGAATCGCTGCAGGGATCCAACGAACAAGCCGCGGCAATCACACCTAAAGCCGACGACAATGAATCCATTATGAGATCGAAGCCGCAGCCCGAACCTGCACCGATGGCGCCGTCGATGCCGGCTCCGGCAACACCTCAACCCAGCATAAACAGCGAGACACCGAGTACTCCTGAAGCGGCACCGGTGCCTGCACCGGTACCCGCACCTGAGCCGAAGGCAAGCCAGCCGATGTCCCAGGAAACCAAGCCTACAGAATTGCCCAGGACCGCCAGCGGGCTCGAGTTGCTCGGACTGGTCGGCTTGGCGTCCTCGATCTCGGGATACGTGGCACGGCGCTTCCGCAGCTGACCGTGATCCTCGGATAGAGCACCGTGAGGCCGGCCTGCAACCAGGCCCGCCTCACCAGGAGATCTGGTAGTTCAGATCGGAAAAACACAAATGCAAGTACATCGGATTTGGATCATATTGGGGTTCGCACTCTTCCTGGCAGTGGCAGCTCGGGCGGACAAGGTAACATCCGACTACGATCATTCGGTCGATTTTTCAAAGTACAAGACATTCATGTGGATCAGGGAACCTCAGCCGCCGAATCCGCTGATGAAAGATCGGATCATGGGTTCTGTCAATGACGAGCTGACAGCCAGGGGAATGCGGCAGGTCGACGAAGGCGCCGACCTGGGGGTTGGGGCAAACCTTGCAACTGAGGAGAGACATACCTGGGAAACCTACTACACCGATTCCGGCTGGGGATGGGATTGGGGAGGAGCCGGGTGGTCGACGACAGAAATGAGAACCTATGATGTTGGAACGCTGTCTGTGGAGTTGTTCGATAGCGAAACCCACAAGCTGATCTGGCAGGGCGTTGGAGTCGACGAAGTCGCTTCGAAGCCGGCAAAACAAACCAGGGAGAATGACAAACAAATAGAAAAGATGTTCAAACACTATCCTGGATTCGCACGTTAGTTCACTTCCCTCCTTCATTTCCGGAAGAGTGCCGCTGGCAACGGCCCTCTTCCACTCTTTTATTCATAACCTTCATGATTTCGCCAAAGGCGAGACGAAGTTTCTTATGGCTTTGAGCAGTTCCTTGCATTCGATGGGCTTCATGAGGCAAGAGGCGGCATGCAGTTCGCCGGCTTTCTGCTGGGCTCCGGCGTGACCGGAAATGATGATCACAGGAGTGCTTTCGAAGTGGTTTGCCCGTATTTCTTTGAGAAACTGTTCCCCGTCCATCCTGGGCATCATCATGTCCACCAGAATCAACCCGGGCTGTGTACCTTCCCGAAGCTGGCGAAGAGCATCGAGGCCATCAGCCGCGACCTCGACATGATAGCCCTCGCTTTCAATGATCATTTTCATGAGTTCGCGAATGTCGGAATCGTCTTCGACAATCATGACTGTCCCATTATTCGTTTTCATAGTGTCCTTGTATTCGGCAATTCGACACTGAACGTCGTGCCTTCCTTCGGCCTGCTCTCCACCTTAAGGGTTCCGCCGAGGCCCTCGACAATCGTGCGTGAAATGAACAGCCCCAGTCCGAGACCGCCGTAGTTGCGAGTCGACACACCCCGCTCAAATGGCTTGAACAAACGGCTCAGCATTTCCGGCTGAATGCCAATACCATGGTCCTGAACCCGAAGAACGGACCGGCCCTGCTGTTCACGCACGGTTATAGCGATCGGTTTCCCTTCGCCGAATTTGATGGCGTTTGACAGAAGATTGGCTGCCACCTCTGCCAGGCCTTCTCTGTCCCACTGTCCCACCAGGCGGCCTTCCACAACGATCGAGAGCGCAGAATGGCTGCGGGCGAGCTCGGCGGAAAGGTTGCTTGCAGCCTCCCGCACAACATCACCGAGATCCACTTCTTGAAGGTTGAAACGGATTGGCCCGGTCTGGATTTTTCCGAGATCCAGAAGTTCGTTGACGAAACGTCCGAGGCGGCGGTCTTCGCGTTCAATGATTGCGAGCAGTTTTGATGTCTCCGAGGCCTGCGATTTACCGGCAAGGAGTGCCTGCACAGCGATATGGATCGATGTGATCGGCCCACGGATTTCGTGTGCTGCGATCGTCAGGAATTCATCTCTCGCCTTGAGTGCTTCCCGAGCCTTGCCGTAAAGCATCGCGTTCTCGACTGAAAGAGCGGCCCTGTGCGCTACCGTCTCCGCGAATTCCAGGTCGGCTTGCCGGTAACTGGTCAGGGCGGGCCCGATAAAAGTCATAGCGCCCGCAACAGCTTCTTTGACCACCAGTGGCACAGCCATGCACGGACGGGCGCCGGCGGAATAGATGGCGGGGTGCCCCGCCAGTACGGTGGTTTGAAATTCAGGACTGCACAGATCGGAACCCTCCCGGGACACGAAAAGAAGGCGTCTCGGTTGTCCATCTCCGATAAGGTCGATGGCGCAGCCGTCACCCAGAAAAGGAACGGAGAGGTGGGCGACGCTGTCCAGCGCGGGTTCAACATCGAGAGAACTCAACAGCCGTGTGGCATCCGCCAGAAACAAAGCCCGGCGGAGGAGTGTTTCGCGTTCAGTAACATCACGGAAGCTCCATACCCTCCCCGCGATTTGCTCACCGATTCGCTGCGGCCTGGAGTAACGTTCGAACACCCGGCCGTCTTTGAAGTGCTGGACATCGAAGCTCTCCTGTTCCGGATGGAGATAAAGCTCGCGGGTGCTGCGCATGAACTGGTCCGGATTCTCGAGCTGGTCGCAGACATAGTTCAGAAGCTTTTCGTCATCGTGCTCCCGGGCCAGATCTTGCGGTATGCGCCACAGTGAAAGGAATCTCTGGTTAAACACGCTGATGAGGCTCTTGTCGTTGACGACGAGAAGACCGTCCGCCGTGGCTTCAATCGTCGCTTCGAGCAGCGAGCGCACCCGTTGCAGGTTCGCCATCGCGTCTTTGAGTTCCGTGATGTCCAGGCAGCAGCCGGCCATGCGGACAGCACGGCCGTCCTTGTCCCTGACGATGTCACCTCGTGTTTGAAGGACGCGCGTGCTGCCGTCTCCACGGACGATGCGATGCTCATAGACAAATGGCGTCCCGTTCCTCAAAGCGTCGAAAATGACGCCTTTCGTATGTTCGAGATCGTCCGGATGAACGCGCTCGAGGAATGCTTCGTAGGTTCCGGCGAATTGGCCGGGCGGCACGCCATAGATGCGGTGAAGCTCGTCGGACCAGGTCACAGCATTGGACGCCATATCCCACTCGAAGCTGCCGATGTGCGCCATGCGCTGCGCCTGAGCAAGCAGCGCTTCGCTTCGAGCCAGGCGATCTTGAGTCGCACGCTGTTCCGTCACGTCAAAAGCAGCGGCGATGCAGCCGGCTACCGATTCATTTTCATCCTTCAACTGTTCGACAAATACTTCGTACCATCGATCACGCAACTTGTAGTGAAACGATTGAGGTTTTCCGGCCATCGCGGCTCGGTGATATGCGAGCACTCTATTGGCGGGATCTTCCGTACCTACGACATCCGAAATCAACATGCCCACCCGTGCGCGTGGCTCCATGTTGTTTGTGAGCCGGCCCGTCACATACGTCAGGCGTAGATCGCGATCGGTAGTCCACATTGCACCCGGCAGCTGCCGGCACAACATGAGAATGAATCCGTCACGCTCGGCGGCCCGCCGCTTCGCCATCTACACCTCTCCCATCTACGGTTCTGCAATGTGTGAATGCAATCGGCTGTCCTCCATCTCAAGCTCAAGACATCGAGCAACGGCGGCAGGTAATAATTGCGGACTCCATAGGTACATTTGCGGGGACAACCGGTGGCGCGAACATACATCCTCACGGTCTACCAGATGCCGGGAACGAGACGGTAACGTACCGCGGCGGTGTAGCTCGTCCATCTTGCATCCTGCGCGAGAACACGTTCTTCGGCGTGGATACGGTAAAGGAGAGATAACCACCCGCAGGTGGTCAACAGAACGGTTCCCAGATTCCATTCCTGCAGGTTGTATCCGATGTCGGCAGTGATATAAGAAAAATACATGGGATGACGAATGATGCGGTACGGGCCGCTCGAAGCCACGCCCCGCAAGGCAGGCCGTACTCCGAATAACCTCCCCAGACTGAAAAGGCTCGCCAGACTCAAAACTGCGGCCACAGTTACGACGATGACACCCGCCGCCGGCCACAAAGCAAGGCCCGGCGCCCGGTCAAGCCAGATGATCTGAGCATAAGGATATGCATATGCCATAAGAACCGATGCGCAGGCTCCCGGTGAAACATCCATCGCCCTGGCTGGTCGCCGCATCAGAGCGATTGCCAGAACCCACAGGTGCTGCAAAAGATAGATCCAATCTGTGATCGTGAAGTCTGGTGTATAAGCACACAGAATGGCCAGCTCCGCCGACGTCACGCCGAACAACAGGAAGTCGGCGAACCGTCGGCCGGAGCCGCCACAGACGCGTGCGGTCATTTACTCCGCAACCGGACTCCAGGTCTTATCAGGATTGAACCTATCAATCCTGCCCGCGATTTCGGGAGTATTCGGACCGAGATCCTTTTGATAGACCACGCCATCGTTGCTTACGATAAAGGTCATGACTCCGGTGACTTTGTACTGTGAGGGAAAGGCAATCAACGCAAAACCACCGATCATCGCGCCATTCACGACATAGTCCATTTGTCCGAGCGGCGCATCCGGGCCCTGGCCTTTCAACACTTTGAAGTAGTAACCGTGGTACGGCTCGGTTCCGCCGGACGTGTACCCCCGCTCAATGGCGAGCGCTATCTTTTCACCAACCGGGCCGTCCCATGTTCCGTCCGGTTTTTGCCATGCCAGACCATCGTGCGTGCCAGGGGTGCTGATGATCCTTTGGGCATATTGATTGACGTGCGATCCGCCATGCTTCGAGGTTGCATAATCATCCTGGGCCTCGACAAATCCATGACAGATCTGAATGGCGTCCAGTTCATCCCGGCCGACTCGCCGGAGGAGGATTTCATTCAACCCCGCTTTCGAATCAAACGACCAGCCGCTGGCCGCTTTTACGATCGGTACCGGGAACGGCCACTCATCATCTCCGACGGAAATGAATGCCCGGCGCTTCGTCTTCGGATCGACGGAAACATCCATCTTTTCGTGAGCTTTGTCTGCAAACTGTTTGGCGATTTCCCTGTCGTGCGCAGGTTCGCCGGAATGGATGATGGCCTCACCATCGGGGCCAAAGATCTGTTCCAGCGCCGGCACGTCAAAGTTATCCGCCGCGCTGATGAGCGCATCCGCTGCGGCTTGAGGTGTAGGAAACGTTCGAGGAGCATTGACGGGCGCAGCCGTAATCTGCAGGCAAATTCCCAGCAACACGACACAGGAAAGCACAAAAGTGATTGCGCACAATGATTTCATAACTTTTATGGAATTCATCATTACCTCCTTCCGCCGCCACGGGCGCGGCCGCCACCACCACCGCCACCGCCACTTCGGCCGCCAAAGCTGGAAGCACCACGGCTGCGGTTTGCACGGGCAGCACCACTGTTGAAACCGCCCCCGCCGCCAAACCCTCCGCGATCGCCTCTGGAGGAACCGCTGCCGACGCTGCGGTTACCGATGCGATTGCCGCCACTGGAGCCGCCGCGATTGGCAAGACCGGCGCCACCTCCCGCTCCTCCGAAATTGCCGCCACCCGGACGATTGCCCGGAGCAGCGCCGCTGCGCACGCTTCCGAGATTGCCTTTCTGCCTGGCAAGCTGCTGCTGCGCGCCTTTTTGACGGCTAGCCAGAGAATCGCCACGGGCGTTCGAGCCAAACCGGTTCGCAGTAGCCCGGTTCCCATAGGGCGCACCGCCGCGATGCTGCGGGTTGTGCTGCCAGACATTGCTGCGGGCCCCCCGGTTGCCGCTGATGTTGGTGTTCCGGTTGAAAGTGTTGTTGCGGTTCACATCGATATCACCGTTTCCCCAACCTGCATTCCAACCCCATCCGCCTCCCCACGCGGCCCCCATCGCGACGCCGACTCCAAAGGAAATCGCACCCGCTGCGACGACGCCCGGCGTGTATGCCGGATAATAAAGCGACGGGTATGGATAAGCGGGCGTCCCCCAGATCGCGACAGGATTGTAATCGGGTACATACACAACATCCGGCTGCGACTGCTCCACAACAATCACGCTCTTGCCGCCGGCTTGCTGAGTTTCCACCTTCTGTTCCGTGCTTGAGGTGAGCGCGCCACTGCTCTGCGCCTTGGCACGCATTCGCTGCACCGCGTCCATCACATCGCTCTCCTGTGCAAGAAAGGCATTGCCGAGATCGGTGGTCCATTGGATGTTATCGGCCAGCCGCTTCACCAGATCGGGAAGCGGGGCCATCGCCTGCACGCTTGGATCCCAGGGCTGTTTGGATACGGCATCGACTAACGGCTTGCCGGTGAGTCCTTTGTTTTTCCCAAGCCACTGTCCCAGCTGAATAAGTTCCAATGGATAAGTCGATGCTACCAGCGTCTGGCTAAGCAGCTGATCGGGATAAAGCGCAATCGGCGCCACGAGAGCATCCAGTTGATCGGCGGGAATTTTTGCGGTTTCATCTGCAGCTTGTTGCTGAGCCTGGGCCGCCGACAGAGGCGCATTGCCTGATACAAGCAGCACCACAGTAGCAAAACCTATAAATGGCCGGGCCAGTCGGCAGATACCTCCTGGCCACAATATATTGGGTTTCATTTCAAGCCTCCTGACTTTGGCTGTCCCTGAGTTCAGGATATCCAGGGTAGGAGGGCTCAGTTAATGGCAAAACTACTAGGATTGTGCGGCACGCATACGGACATGGTGAATGCGGTACTTCTCGCGACCGTCTTCTGACGTGCGAAAAACTCCGGAAAGCGATGCCGTGTTTTACGGGCGTTCTCTTAAAAAGCTCTGGCTACAACCCGGGTGATGCTTTGGGCATCTGCCTGCTCGCAGGGAGAACGTGCAAGAAAGGCGTCCGCTAGGGTTCTTGCAGAACGTCGAATTCTCACTCGCCGGCGGCAGTGCGCTGATCCGGCAGTTGCGAAGGCTCGGACTATTACGGTGGATTCCTCAGAACCTGACCGGCCAGATCATGCTGGCCGTGCTCATTGCCTGGGTACCGCTCCTGCTGTTCACTGCACATGAGGGAATGGCCCTTGGCGGGAAGGTCCAGATCCCGTTTCTTGCCGATCTGGTTCAGTATGCGAGATTCCTGGTAGCTTTGCCATGCGCGATTGCCATGGGGGAGTACATCAATCCTCGCCTTAGAAGTGTCCTGAACAGTTTTCTGAAATCCGGTATCGTTTCGCGCAAGGACTTCGTCTGCTTCGAAAGCGCAATCTCACGGGCTCGCACTCTCGCCGGTTCAATAATCAGCGAATGGGTAATTCTTGTGCTCGTCTATCTCTACACGTCACTGGGGTTATATAGACACACTTCCGAAGGCATTTCTTCCTGGAATCACCCTGGTCACGGCGCACTTGTCCCGCAAACAGCTGCGGGCTGGTGGTTCCTGTGGGTGAGCATGCCGTTGTTCCTGTTCGCGTGGTTTGTCTGGGTCTGGAGGCTCGGGATATGGGCGTACCTCCTTTTCCGGATCTCGAGACTTGAACTGAGCGTGGTCGCATTACATCCCGATCAAGTCGGGGGGCTGAATTTCGTCCACGTCGGAATGCGCCGGTTTTCCGTGCTGGTTTTCGCGATCTCTTCCATCCTGTGTGCTTCGATCGGCGAGCAGCTCGTATTCAACGGCGCTTCCCTGCGCTCTTATGAACTGGAACTGGCATCCTTGTTCCCTATTTGCCTGGGGATCATTCTCGGCCCGCTGGTGGTTTTCACGCCGATACTCGTCCGGTCCAAGCTGGAACACTGGGCAATGTACGGACCGTTGGCCGGTAGATATGTTCGAGCGTTCCAGGAGAAGTGGATATCGCATCCGGATTCTTTGCATCGAACCCTTCTGGGAAGCCCGGATATCCAGTCACTCGCCGACATGAGGAACAGCTATGCGGGCATCGCGCAGACGCGGACATGGTTGCCGAACCGCACAACCATCGGGATATTTGCCGTCGCCTATGTTCTCCCCGCACTTCCGCTGTTAACCAGTGTCATCTCCTTGAGACAACTCCTGTCCGAGGTTTATACCCTCCTATTGAAATAGTGGTTTGAATTCCAGGGGCAGTTCATCAAACGATTTAAGGTTGGGAGTTTCCAAGCCGCGTCTGCAGGTCCGTCAAAGCTTGTCTGTTTTCCTGTAGTCGTCCGAATCGGGGGATATCCGCGTCCGCAATCATGACAATGACGCCGGCAAAAGCCAATGCATACGCAATGGAGGCAAACGATCTCCGGCGGGCGCCGGTCAAGCCGGAGTGATAACCTGCCGCCACGACAGCGATAGCTGCGATTCCGTAAAGAACGACCCACACTCCGGCAGGAATCCGGGCCTGCATGTTTCTAAGGACTCGTTCCGCATTCACATCGATTACTTCGTTGATAGCCTGAAATACAATCGCCGGCGGGGGCTGACCGCTACTCTTCTTCTGGGCTGCGATCGCCTCCGACCACATCTGGTCCTGCAACATTCGGACTTGCCGGATCATCTCCTCGATATCGGCCGATTGATGGCCGTCCAGGCGCAAGTCGATATAGCGCCGAAGCAAGGCGCGAATGCTGGTGCGCTCGGGTTCCTGAAGCAGTTCGGCACGATGGTAGGCCGTCGCAATGGCGATAGCCTCATCATCCAGAGCGTCGTTGCGGGCATCAAAGTGAGAAGAAGCCACACTGAACGTGAACCCGAGAACAAATGCAAGCAAGCCGAGAACACTCCCGATGATCATGCGAGCGGACAGCTGCGGTTCCGGATCCGGTTGCCGGCTCCTCCATCTGCCCAATCGGAGCCCAGCTTCAAACGCGAGCAGGATGAACACTGCCGTGCTGATGAACAGGGCGAATAAAACCGTTACCGTGCTCAATTGCGATTGCATGTACTTCCATCTCCCGTAAGAGCAATTCAGAGCGCATCACGCGTTAGGCGGGCCACGGCCCTTAAGGCCGGCTGAAAGATTCCTGATATGGACACCGATAAATACCGGATATGTCCTGATGAACGAATAGGGACAATTGCATGCTGTTTGTTCAGGCATGAAACCCGTGACACAAACGACTGACGGCCGCATTACGGAAGCGCTAAACCTCCTCAAAGATGCGGACAGCGTCGAGCTCAAGCTCACAGTGCCGGACGGCGACTACCACTCCTCAATTGCAGCACTGAACCTCGACGTCCTGGACGCGGAGCTTTGCCAGGTCATTTTTTTCGATACCCGGGACCTGAGGCTGAACCGTACAGGTTTGGTGATGCGTGCGCGACGTATGCGTAAGGGGGGAGACAGTGTTGTCAAACTGCGGAACGTACGGTCCGTTGACCTGCCCGATTCTCTCCGCCATTCCGCTGCTTTCAAGATGGAGGTTGATGCGATGCCCGGTACCATCGTCTGCTCCGGTTCTTTGAAGGGAAAGACGGACAACTCCGATGTGAAGCAGGTACTTCTGTCAAAACGGCCCCTTAAAACTCTGTTTTCGCGGGAGCAACGGGAGCTTTATAAGACACACGCGCCAAAACGTCTTGTGCTTGATTCATTGATTCCAATGGGACCGATCAACGTCGCGAAACTGAAATTCAGACCTCCAACCTTCAAAAGGCTCATGACTGCCGAGGTGTGGTTCTACCCGGACGCATCACGGGTTCTTGAACTATCAACAAAGTGTGCGCCAAATAAGGCGTTTCAAGTACTCGCCGAACTGCGGGCATTCTTGTTGCACCATGGCATAAACCTCACCGGCATTCAGGAAACGAAAACGCGCAGGGCCCTGCGCTACTTCTCTCATCTTGGCAACAGGAAGTGACCGCTCAAGTGCGCGTCCTTATTGCAGTATTGACATCACTCTCATTGCTTGCCGCATCGTTGTCTGGCGGGAAGGGATCGCTGCAGTTTTATGTCGTCGATGTGGAAGGGGGAAATGCGACGCTTATCATCACCCCTTCCGGAGAATCGCTGCTTCTCGACACAGGACACCTCAACGCGGCAGCCCGCGATGCGGGGCGCATCATCGAAGCCATGAACGATGCCGGCGTGAAACAAATCGACCACCTTATTACTACACATTGGCACCTGGATCACTTCGGCGGTATGGCCGAACTGGCCCGCCAGGTTCCGATTCGCGAATTCATCGACCACGGGCCCAGCATTCAGCGCAATACAAAAGCGGATGCATTTCTAAAAAACATTTATCCTGCCCTCTACGGCAAAGCCAAACGAACCATCGTCAAGCCTGGTGACACGATAGCAATCACAGACCTCGACGTTGTTGTTGTCACGTCGGCAGGTAAAACGATCCGTGCGCCACTGCCTGCAGGTGGTGGACCCAATACATATTGCACAGACTATTCACAGCCGGTAGCGGATACGTCTGAGAACTCACAATCGATTGGAATCCATGTCCGGTTCGGACGGTTTCGGGCAATCCATCTGGGCGATCTGTCCGCAGACAAAGAGTTCCAGCTCATGTGCCCGGAAAATCGCCTTGGCACAGTGGACTTATTCATTGTTTCTCACCATGGCCAGCCGAACTCGAATACGAAGGTTCTGGTCGATGCAATCGAATCGAGAGTAGCAATCATGAATAACGGTATTCGTAAAGGCGGCGAACCTGAGGTCATGAAGGTGATCTATTCCGCTCCTGGACTCGAGAATCTGTGGCAGCTTCACTTTTCACAACTCAGCGGCCAGGAATACACCGTCCCGGGAATATTCATCGCAGACCTGGCGGACAGGCCTCAGCCCACCGTACCGGTTGATCCGATGCCACCTCCAGCGGCCAGAACAGTTCAACCTCCAGCCCCGGCGCATAATGGCAAAGCGTATTGGATCAAAGTGTCGGCACGACAGGACGGCTCTTTCACCGTGACGAACACGCGAACCAATTTCTCGAAAACGTATCGGGCGCGAAGCTGAACCCCTTTTAGAAGAAAATCGACAGTGCCGTGGACAGGATCGGCCCCCGCTCTCCTCCGACGTAGTAGCCGAACGTGCTGCTGACGGGAGACCGATTCACTTCTATGACCTGGGCGTTAATCCGATAATTCCGGGAATGGGCAAGATAGACATTCATCCCGGCAAGGTATTCATTACTGTTGCGAAAACCGGCAGACTTGTCGCCGTAGATTTGAGAAGTCGCACCGTAGAGTTCAAGCTTTTTGGTCACCGGATAGAACGCGGCCTGGATATAGAACCCTTTGTCGTGGATCGATGAAACAGGCACAGATCCGTCCGCGTTAAAGTGATCGAGCCAGCGGTTGTAAACCTCGGTCTGAAGAAACATACCGTGATACTTCATTCCGGCATCAAGCGATAGGAGCTTATAGCCGACCTCCTGAAGCGTGACGCCTGGGGCCAGGGATCCGGTGTCGAACGCGTTCAAGCTGTCCGCCAGCCGGATGGTCGTATTGTCGGGGTCGCCCGAAACCTGGTCAGAGAACCGATTCTCACGGCTTCGCATGGCGGAAACGCCGAAACGTGTAGCCAGGCGATCATGGTTTTCCCAATCTCCGTACGCGCCTTGCGGGCCGAACTCCTTTGTTGTAGGCATCCACCATACAGAGCCACCGGCGGCAAAAGCACGAGTCAACTGGTTGGCGGTAATGCCGAGGGCGCTCAGATTGTCTCCGATCATACCGATATACCAGAGCCCGGAAACAGGTTCGCCGCTGGCCCAGATGCCATTGGTGAAAAAAGGCCGGAAGAACTCATCAGCCATCACGCGATCATGAGCCAGCCAGTAAGGGTGTGAACCTACAAGCGAACGAGTGCCAGGCAGCCCATTGAGACCGCCATAAAGGCTGAACTTTTTCGAGAACTGGTATCCGGTCACGGCAAAGATCGCTCTTTGATCGGTAGTATTCACCGTCCACAGGATGATGGTGTAGATCAACTTGGGACGGCCGATCCATCCTTTAAAGAACAACATGATGCGGTGGGAGTAGATGTCGTCTCTGGTATCGATGTTGTGTGCCACGCCGAGGTGGTCTATGAATGTCTGATGAGCAGGCAATTGATTAAGGTACCGTGTGAGAGCGTACGCACTGATGCTCAGCTCTCCGATTGCCGTTCTTCCGACAACAAACCCTTTTCCCGGCTCAATGGAGCCCCAGGTCTCGATCCGCTCGTCGCCGTTCGGCTGTGGGGCGCTTGCAGTTGCAGGTGCGGGTGCGGGAACTGCCTGACCCAGCACGAACTCGCCGGAGCAACCGTCGGATACCCAGACACTCTGGCCGTCGTAACCCCACGTCTTTCCTAAAAGGCATTCGCCCGGCCCCCCGGAGCGTTGAAGCGCGACACCTGCAGATGTGTCGGCCGGACAACTCTGCCGCTCACCCTCTTTCGAGGAACACGTCACGGTTTTTGGCTGAGCGATGAGAGCGGCCACAGGCGTCAGGAACAGGCCGACAAGCGAAACTCCTATCCAGTGAACTCGTTTATAAACCACGGTGACTCGCTCCTGTGCCGCTCATTTCATCTGGTTCAAGGTATCCATGAGCACCCGGTCCATCGGATCCACCCGGACAAGTCCAACCCGCGGATACTCGTAGTCGCAAATCATGTACAGGGCGCTCGCTAACACAATCGCGAAGCTGATGGTGGACACCCAGTTTCGCGATGCAGAAAGGGACATTTCGTATCCCGCTATCATTGAGGCCACCAGGACGGTAAGCCCAAGCATCACGAACACTGCCAGTGGCGGGTGGGTCATGAGCGCTGCGGTGCTGGTGGTCGTGATATCGATCACCTCATTCAGATTCGCCAACACCAGTGATTTATCCGCCGGACTGGCGCCTTCAACGGCTTCCACGGTCTTTTTCCATATGCTTTCCTGCAGCGCTGTCGACCGATCGAGCGCGGCCTGCACCGCTTTCACATCCGGAATTGCTGCATTTACAGACAGACGGGAACGAACGTAGTTGCGAAAACCTTCGCGAAGTTCCGGCTGCTTTTCCGGCGGCAGCAGGTCGAGACGAAGATACGCTGTCCCGATCGCATTGGCCTCCTGCACGACAAGACTCCGCCGAAAATCAAAACGCGTTGCGGCCCCTGAAAAAGTGAAAGCGATAAGGAGTCCCATCAGTCCGAAAATGGAGGCGTCGATCGTCGGATGGAGGCTTTGAAATCTCTGCGGATTCCGGGAGCGCAGACGGATACCCATGCGGTAACCGCAATCGATCGTGAGCAACACTGCGCCGACCAATCCGCCAATGACCAATAGAAGGATGGCCATAGATGTAGATATCCGTCCTGCCGGTTCGCGTCTTGCGCTTCAATTTGTCTTTGGCGCTGCCATCTCCGGCGCGTAGGGATTTCCGTGAAGGGCGTTGGAGATATCCGCAATCGCCTTTTGAGCGCGGACACTATTACCAGCCGCATCCAATGGCGGGGAGATTACGGCGATGCCGAACTTTCCGGGCGAAACCGCAATGATTCCGCCTCCGACCCCACTTTTAGCCGGTAGTCCCGTCATATAGAGCCATTTCCCTGAATCGTCATACAAACCGGCGGTTGCCATCACAGCCAGTACTTCCGGAACGTATTCCGGATCAAGAACCTGCTTGCTTGTGACAGGGTTTCTGCCGGCGTTGGCGAGCGTGGCAGCCATCTCCGCCAGATCCTTCGCATTGACGTTGACGGAGCATTGGCGTGTGTAAAGATCAGTCGCCTGTTGCGGATTATCCTTGATACGCCCGTAAGCAAACATCAAGGCCGCAATTGCCTGATTGCGTTGATTGGTGTCCGATTCGGACTTGTACACTTCCTCATTGACCATCAAAGGACGGCCGGCGAAGTCGCTGTAGGTCCTCATGATCTTCATCCAGATCTCGTCCGCACCGGCCCCTGTAACCATGCTCGTTGTCGCTATCGCGCCTGGATTGACGAACGGATTCATTTCCTTGCCCTTATGTTCTTCGATCGCAGTTATCGAGTTGAACACCTGACCAGTGGAATCAACGCCGACATTGTCCTCGACGGCAGCCGGCCCCTGCTCCTGGATCACGTTGGCAAGCGTGAACACTTTCGAGATCGACTGAATGGAAACTTCGGATTTGATGTCACCGGCCGTATATACCTTTCCGTCAACGGACATAACGACTATGCCGAAGAGATCGGGATCCACTTTGGCAAGGGCCGGAATATAGTCCGCGTTCTTGCCTTCTTGCAGCCCCTTGTACTTTGCGTAAGCGCCATCAACCGCGGATTGAATCTCGGTAGCAGGTAACGTCGAAGCCAGAAGCAGCGCCGATACGAAAACAGTCACAAAAGCGCAGAGAAACCACCTCTTTCTCATTTCACTCCTCCGATTTGTACGGCCCAGCTGTATTTGAAAGCAAACTGAATTCGATAGTCATTCGAATGAAACCCGTCGCCAAAGTTCGTCCGGCGCGCCCATTGCGCTTCTCCGCCGTACATAATGTGTTCTGCGGGCGAATACAGCAGGTTCGCTACGGCATATTGGCCGCGATGGAATTCACTCGGTACTTGAAGGGATGTGTTGCTCACCACGAGTTGCGAGTAACCCGCTGACGTCGACCACTTGTTTGTCCAGTTGTGATCCACGAAGGCAACAAGGCTCTGCATTGGAAGAGCCCGGGCCCTGATGGGCCGGATGGGGTCGCCGGGATTGGGTCTTGCGGCGACGTCAACGGGAGCGTCATTCATGTAGTTTTCGATGCCGTCGCCGTAGACGTATTGAAGACGCAGCACGTCTTTGGCGAATTTCACATTCGAGCTGAGCTCGACTCCCCACCCCTGGACGCTGTCATCGAGATTGAACACGTCATTCGTGAGCAGGTCGTCCAGCTTGATCTCCCGGACAATTCCTGACGCCTTGATATAGCCTCTTTTCCCTCCATAACGAAATTCCCCTGAAAGATCCGGATACGGATATCGAGCCAGAACGTTCTGAATTTCGATGCGGTTGGCCAGAATTCCTGGATCCTGAGTGGACCCCGGCCTTTCCAGCGCTATGGTCAGACGGGTGTCGCCACGGATGGGCATCCATCGCACTTGGACATTCCGGAAAAACACCATGCCGTTCGGTCCCCAGTAGTCGAGGATGTTCGGGAAAACATCGATGTCCATGAATGGGCTCTCCACCTGGCCCGCGCCAAACGCGCCGATTTCTCCATAGAAGTGGCGTGGACGGATGGTCGTCTGGCCGGCATCCGAACCGACGCCGAAGAAATCGAAATCGAACTGGGTCTTCAGTTCGCCTACCGGGGTGGACTCTGTTCCTTTGACCCCAAAACGAGTCTGCCGGACGCCGGCATAGGTTTTGTTGTTCCTCCCGAACTCATTCCGAAATGCGGGCAGCTTGGCGGGGCGGAGCACGTCAAACCAGTCGGGATCATTGTTCTTGAAATCAAAACCGAGATCGGTCATCACGAATCCATAGATATCCAACCGCGGCGGCGGAGCCTGCGCAGGGGGGGGCGTTTGTGCGAGAGCGGTCAGGGAGACCAACAGGAAACACACGGCGTATACCAGGCACAAAACGGATTTAAGTCGCATACTCCTCCTTATCGAATGGCCGAAACCGGCGATCCTTGTGTCTGGCTTGCCTCCCACGCGCGCACTCTCGTGGCGGCGGCATTAAAGACTCGCGTGTAGTTGTCCTTGCGAACCTTCAGGCTTGCCTCTTTGGTTAAAAGGGACCAGAGGGGATCGTAAAGACGATAGGTCTTGAGGTATTCCGCCTGGTCCTTCGGAGCGACGGAATCTGTGCCGAATAGAAAACGGCCGGGATAACGGTTGATAAGATCGGAACTGACCTTTAATGATGCGGGGGAAGCGACGAAGTATTTCGCAACTTCGTCCCACGAGATATCGAACATCACGTGCCGCATGCCGGGATCATTGATGATGTCTTCCAGCATTTGAGCGTGTCCCTTGATGGGACGTATGACGCGCCCCATACCTGTATGTGCCCAGATGATCGTGGTTCCGGGATGCCGGCGGAGCAAATCCTTCATTGGCTCCAGATAGGCGGGTTGTTTTTCAGGGTCCGCAAACGGTCTATCGATGTCGTTATGAATGATGACCACGAGTCCGGCCTCCTCGGCAAAAGCCAACAGCCGATCGAGCGCCGGATCAAACAGGCTGGCAACATCACCGGCCACTTTGCTTGAAACGAACTCCTTGTGGATCGAGAACTCGCCGATACCGCAGAAGACACCGGGAAACGTCCGCAGGACTCTGCGGACGTGATCTGCGGCATACATATCCGTTGGATTGAATCCGGTAATCAGTGGATCGAACCGCGCCCGCTCCTCCGGCGAGAGAGACAAATACGCCATCGCGATGGCCGCGTCAGTGAAGGAGTAGTAGTAGAGAGGTGCATCCGTATCAAGGTAATAAGTGGGCGCATTCTCCGCGCTGATTCGATAGGACCACTGCTGTTGAAGTGGTATGCCGAATAGAACCGAGCGGCCCGTGGTATTTCCCATGATCTTGAGGAAGTCACGAATCGGCGTGCCTTCCTGGATATAGTTCGTGAGATGAAAGTGCGCGTCATTGAATTCACTCTCTTCGGTCCGGGCTTCCTGTGACCGGAAAGCCGGCGCCAGAGCAGCAATGACCGCCAGAGAAATCACAAAGATCCCGTTTGACATCCGGATTCGCATGCGGAGAACGTTTGCAATACATCGGCCGGACATGCTGAGTTAGCGATCACCAGTATATTTTCAGGAAACCGCCACGCACCTCCTGGACTCTTCATTCGTAGATTTGCTGACCGGAGAGCCATCGGCCTCCCGCGGAGCAGATGCCTGTCTCAATGGTGTCTAGTGCTTTTGTCCCACATGCAGCCTGGATTGTGGCAACAACGGTCCGTCACGCGTGGTAGATCTGCTCCATGTGTGGAAGGACCAACATTGGAATAATCCCGGCCGAAAACCTATCAAGATCCGTTACGAAACAATGGTGAACCGGGAAAAGCCCGCGAACGCGGCTCTCAGCGGCCACTGCGACGAGCGCCTGCGGCCAGGACCTCTGAATGCTTAGCCCCCTCACGATGCTTTGCAGTCGCGCTTGTGATCAACATAAGGAGCTAAACATGAAATGCCACGCGGTCTGGACCGGATTATTGGTTTGTCTGGCTTCGTCGACAGGCTTTGCGCGCGCCACGGCAACAGAGTGCCCGGCTTACATCCCGGCCGGGGTCGTCATCCGAATGTTTCCTGACGAAAAACTGATTGCCGGCAGTTCTTCCGGGCCGACGCTCTTCACGGTCAACTCGGACCTTCGCTTTTTCCCCAATCGGCCGCCGTTGTTGGCGCGGGGTTCCAAGGTAACCGGAACCATTGTTGAATCCAGAGAGGCAGGCCACTTTCACGGAAAAGCGCGTTTAAAAATCACGCTCAATTCAATCCTGACCGCCGACCTCTGTGAATATCCAATTGATGCGAAGATCATTGACGTCTCCAACCGCAAGGTTGAGAACGAAGTTGTCTTCGGCGGCGGGCATACTCGCCGGGACGTCATTGCGCTCCTGTTTCCGGCGACAACTGCATATCAGTTGTTGCGAATTCCTGGGCGGGGGCCGAAGCTCATCCTCGACCATGAGACGCCTTTGAATATCAAACTCATGGAGCCGGTGTCTCTTGCAGATACCGGCACTGTGCGCGCGGCGTCGATGCGTTAGGGTTGGCTAATCACACTTGAGTTGCAAATGGGAGAGCATCGATGCCAAAGTCAGCCGGATCGTTTCCGGGTCATAGGGCTTCTGGAGCGTGAGGTACTCGCACACCCAGGGGCCCGCCTTTATGGCAAGGGACGGATCGGCGCAAGTAAGGACAAATAACCGGTCAGGAGAGCTACCGAGCAGACGCCGGAACACTTTGGTTGATTCCTCATAAGGCGGAGCCAGGTCGAGCATCACAAGGCGAGGATTGCGGGAGGCGATCCACTGCTCCAGGTGCGGCTCTCCGCCGGATGGTTCGATGCCGCAGCACGTCAGACGTTCCTGCTGCAGGACCAGCGAAACCCATTCGATCACATCGGCATTCCAGAGAATTAATGCTACGTCCATCGTCCTTTCCATGGCGCTCGATGGTGCACCTTAGATGAGCACCACGTCGATCAGGAAAAACTCTTATATTCGGCTGCAAAAATACTCTGACCTCTACACAAGTTTGATGCGAACGGCATAGCGGATCAGTTCGGCAGTGGTTTGGATGCCGAGCAACCTCATAATTTCATATTTATGGGACTCTGAGGTACGAGTTGAGATTCCCAGCTGAACCGCTACTTCTTTCATCGTCTTGCCTTCTGCGAGCAATTGCAGGACTTCACGCTGTCGGGAGGTCAGCGTCGTTTCCCGGGTGGCCGGCAGCGGGCTCATCGTAACTAAAGTCGAGATCAGGTCTCCCGCCAGGAGCGGCGTAATGTATCGGGCTCCCCGGGAAACAGACTGAATCGCTCTGATCAATTCTTCTGCCGGACAAATCTTCAGGACATAACCTAACGCACCGGCCCGGAATGCTTCTTCCACCAGGGGAAGATCTGCATGCATGGTAAGAAAGATGAGCTTCGAGGTGGAGGCCTCTTTGTGAAGCGTGCGCGCCGCATCAATGCCGTTCAATTCGGGCATCGTGATGTCGGCAACAATGACATCGGGGCGTAACTGCTGTACTTTGGTAATCAGCTCCCGCCCGTTACGCGCAACCCCGGCAATGTCGAAATGATCTTTAAGAATATCGACCAGCGCGTCAGTGAGGATGGTATGGTCGTCGGCCAGGATGATGCGTGGCCTGTTCATTTTGTGCCCTCTATCTTGTATCTTCCAGCTCGACCGGCAATACAGAGACAACCACTCTCAGCAGATGGCATTCAGGCGCGATCCGAAACGCAGCGAGACTTTAATTTGACAATCTTTTTTCTGGGATTGGCAGCGCGACAGAAACAGTGGTGCCTTCCCCCGGCACACTCTGTATTTTCAATCGACCTTTCAGGCAAAGAACTCTTTCCTTAATACTCAGCAGGCCAAGCCCTTCGTTCGTTACGTTCTCCGTGATCCGGAACCCACGCCCCTTATCCGAGACTGTGAGGCGGATCTCTTTGCCTCTCCGCTCGAGGAGAACTCGAACTCGCGTGGCGCCGGCATGTTTTGCGATGTTGTGCAGGCATTCCTGTGCAACACGAAAGAGACATGTGGCAATGTCAGCCGGAAGATTCGGCCACTCTGCAATCGTCGCTGTCAGCCGCACGCCAAGCGTTTTCTGATATTCCTGACACAGCGCCTTCAAAGCCGGGCAGAGTCCGGCATGCTTCAAAAGGGGAGGGTGCAACGCGTGTGAAATATCGCGGAGCGACTTCGAAAGATCGGTGATATTGTCGATGACATCGTTCAGCTCGTCGTTGTCAGGAACGGACAGCTTCGATTGTGATCTCGCGATCCGCTGGACGGAAAAAGAAAGCAAGGCAATCCGGTTACCAAGATTGTCATGGATCTCGCGCGCTATTCTTTCCCGCTCTTCCTCCTGAGCGTTCATCAACTGTCTGGCGAATCCGCGCAACTGCTTCAGCGTCCTCGGATCCGGTTGGGCGGTCACTTCTCTGTGAGCAATAACAAAGCGCGCGTCGTTGAAATGAATGGGCGTGACGCTCATTCGGAACCGGCGATGCCGGGGAAACATGCCGCCCACGTATTCCATCGTGAAAGACCGCAACTCCCCTTTTATAACCGCGCGTATACCGCTTAATGCGTCCCGCGCGTCAGCGCACGACGATCCCGCTCGGAGGCATACGTCCAGGTAGTTCGTACCTGGACCGGTGCCGGGTACAGCGCCGTGCTGCTCAGCCAGGCTGAGCCATTGATCATTGACCCCGACAATCATTCCTTCGGCGTCGATCAATGCAATTCGATCCTCAGTTCCAGAAGTGTAAACGGGTAGAGCCGCAACGTTCGATGAGGGAAGGACCGACAGTGTCATGATTACATTTCTCCTCTCTATCCTCTCAGCTTAGGCAACAACCAAGGACATCATGGATTCGTAACCTGAGACTAAGTCCTTCCGTCTCGGCACAAAGCAAATTCGTTGTAGGGCGGCTAGTATAAGTGAAAATGTTCACGACAACAAATACGTAGAAGTCCTACATGGACAATTCTTTTTTACGCGAGCACCGCAGCCAATTGAATCGATCATCCCGATTGTCCAGCATCCGGCGCGCCGTCTTTGCGCAGCCGGCCAAAAACCACTAATGCACGGCACGGAGATAAGTACACTTACCGCCAAAAGCCACAGGCCTCTACACAACCAATTTCAAACGCACCGCCTTCCGCAACAACTCCGCGCTGTTTTTAATACGCAGGAGGCGCATCATGTTGTACTTGTACCACTCGATGGTTCGCGTAGACAGATTCATGAGCGATGCAATTTCTTTGGCCGTCTTGCCTTCCGCAAAGAGCTGGAGTATCTCCTCCTGCCTGGACGTGAGCAGGCCATAATCCGAATCCATCTTTGCAGCGTTTGCTACATTTTCATGAAATTCCGCACTCAAACCGCGCGACAAATAGCGCCGGTTTTCCATGGCGGCTTCGATTGCCACGACCAGTTCTTCGAAGGCGCATTCTTTGACAACGAACGCGGAACCTCCGCACTTGAAACACTCCCGCGCAAGGTCGGGGTCCACATGCATAGTCAGGAACACAATTTTGGCTTTGTGCGGATCACGTCTGAGCCTTCGCGCACAATCCAATCCGCTTAGAAGGGGCATGGTGATGTCGGTCACAACGACATCCGGCAAACACACCCTGAAAGATTCCAATAGCGCCCGCCCGCTGGCTGCCACGCCGACCACTTCGTAATTCCGGCTCAGGAGCTTTGCCAGAGCCTCCGCAAAAAGTGCATGATCATCCGCAAGCAAGACTCGTCGTGTGCTCATCATCCCATATTGATCACATCGCTCTGTCAGCCGCCATGTGATCTCTCCGAGGGAGGTCCCGAAAATTTACCGACCGGCTCGCGCAGTTGTTCGGATATTGCCGTTACTTTCGGTTCCTTTACAGTGGCAGTTATGAGAAACCGTTCGGAGAAACGGCGCTGGAACGAAGAAGACATTCAGGGGTTGGCGGAAGAGGTATATGTATACGGCTATCCGGCACTCCTGTTGGATACCATGCGCCGGATGCATACAGCGTTTCCGTTTCCGACAGCCGAAGGCGCCCCGATCAATCACTTTTGGCATTCCAGATTCCTGCCGCACCTTCACCTGAAGAGACCTTTGCGGCCGCATGCGGACAGCCTCAGTTCGACGGCGTGGGTTGACGTCTCCAGGGAACCGGTCATTGTCAGCATTCCAGCGACTGATCGCTACTACTTGTTGTCTATTTTCAGCGCATGGGGCGACATTTTCGAGGCCATCAGTACGCGAACCGGCGGCATGGGCGGCCTGCGCGCCGCACTGGTCGGTCCACGCTGGAAAGGCAGGCTGCCGGACGGCGTAAGTTCACTGGTCACTTCATCGAATATTGTTTGGATCAACGGCCGGGTTCAAATGACTGGGGCTGAGGATCTTCAACTCGCCCATCATGTTCAGGATCAATTCGCACTGACGCCCTTGTCTGGCTGGGGCAAATCCGAGCCACCCCATACCAGCCCTTTCCCTCCAGACATCGACAAAGGGGCTACAGCGCTGGATTACGTCGGAAAGTTGAGTGCTCCCGGCTTCTATACCCGGCTATCGAGATTGATGCGGAAAATTCCTCCGCCCGTGTCCGATGCTCTGGTTCTGCGGCGCTTTGCGCAAATCGGGTTCTTTCCATCCGATGACTTTGCTTTCGAGCGGTTGCCCGCCCTCACTGCGCAGGCGATGCAATCCGCAACAACAGGCGCCAGATTGACGATCGCCCGCGCAGCCGAATCTCCGGCTTTGCATGTAAACAACTGGTCCATGCGGATACACCCGCGCCGGTCCGACCGGAATTATCTGAGCCGCGCTGCAGCCGCAATGAGCGGGTTCTCTTATTCGCTGGCGGAAGAGGTCACTGCGTTTCATGCGGCAAAAGACCGCGCCGGTGAGATGCTGCGGGGAACGAACGAATATGTCATCCAGTTTGATCAGGAACACCTGCCGCCGGTAAACGGGTTCTGGTCCGTGACGCTCTACGATTCGAAACACCTGCTGTCCGCCAATTCCATTCATCGTCATGTCCTTGGCGATCGCGACAGGCTCCGATTGAATCCGGACAACTCGATCTCGATCTACATCCAGCATAACTGGCCCGGCACGATGAAAGATTGCAACTGGCTTCCAGCCCCGCGAGAAACGTTCGAATTGGTTCTTCAATTGTATTGGCCGAAAACTGAAGTCCTGGGCGGCATGTGGCGGCCACCCGCTTTGACGCGTATACATTGAGGTAATTATGGAGATCATGCGAAAGAACCGGGATGTCATCGAGGCGCAACTTGCAATCGAGCTAAGCCATGCCCAGACGCTCAAGTCCGTCGCTCAAATTGTGAGGAAATACTGCAGCCGTACCTTCGGAAGCCGTGCTGGAATGTTCTGCGCAGAAAGGGATGGCCGGCTCCGGATCATCTTTCAATGGCGATCGGGCACTATCTCAGACAATCCGGCCGAACGCGCCAGTCAGGGTTTGATCGCTCAGGTCTCGCGCACGGGAATTCCCTTTTTCCGGTCTGGAAGGCGCACAGGCATCGGATTTCTTCCGATCAAGAATGCCTCGGAACACACCGGCGGCGTTCTGGTCGTCTTTCTGGACCCTGGGCGCCAGCGGCCAACCGATGCCAAGGAGCGAATGTCTCGATTTGCAAACATTGCAGGAGCTTCCATTTTGAGGGCAGCCGCATTCGATGAGGCCATAGCAGCCCGGGCCACTGCGGAACGAATCACTGAGCGGCAGGCGGATCTCCTGACCGTAATCTCACACGAACTGCGGAACCCGATGACTCCTATATTGAACTGGGCGGTCGCACTGAGCAGCGGCGCATTGTCGTCCGAAAAGCAGAGCGTCGCAATCGAAGCGATCATTCGCAATGTTCGGGCGCTGAATTACCTGATTGACGATCTCTTTGACACCGCACGGATATCCAGCGGGAAGCTCCGTCTGGAGATGGCCGAGATGAGAATACAGGAGGTGGCGCGGGAAGCACTCGGCGCCACAGAACAGGCTGCGCAAAACAAACAACTGCGAGTCACCACGGACATCGCCGAGGGGATTCCGGCGTTCCTGGCGGATTCCCGGCGCATCCGGCAGGTTCTGATCAATCTCCTGAACAACGCCATCAAGTTCACACCCGAGGGCGGAGTCATCACTCTGAAAATCCGCAGCCGTGCCGACAGCGTCGAATGCATCATCACGGATACCGGCAGAGGTATACAGTCCAGCTTCCTGCCCTTTGCATTCGAACGCTTCCGCCAGGAAAAGAGGTCGTCCGGCAGTGCCGGCCTCGGCCTGGGGCTATCCATAGTGCGCGAAATCGTTGAACTTCACCGGGGAAGCATAAAGGCGCACAGTCCCGGCGCCAATCAAGGCGCGACGTTCCGTTTCCGCTTACCGCTCACAACGCCGCCCCGCCATGCCGGAGCGGCGGTTGCCGGTGACTGAGGCTCCGACAGACCGGCTGATCGAGGTTTATGAGTAACAGATTACCTGTTCTGTAACGTTTCGAAACCTGCCGGGTTGTCCGGCGATCGCTGTATCGGCAGATTACAGCGGTTGCTTTAATGGAAATGCAGCTGCTATGAACTCTATCCGGCGCCGGAGAGCCATTGAGGACAAGGCTGTATGCGACTGAGCAGAGAATACTATCTGTTATTAAATCGGGGGAAGACCGCCGGCGAAGGCGAAGCTGAGCCCAATTGCCATTTCTCCGCCGACTTGCTCTGGGCCGCAATCAAGCAAGGACTGCCGCTGGATGCAGATCAGACAGAGCACGCCGGATGTTGCCGCGACTGCCGGGACTTCGTCGAACAATTTTCGGCTGAAGCGCGCCAAGCCGGTTTCTCATTTCCAGAGCTGCTGCCCCAGTTAAAACGACCGGCGTTCGCCTGAATCGCCGCCGGCCCTCAACCGCACTTCACTCTGAAGCAGAACCCAGCCTGTCCAGACGCAGTTCTATCGAGGTATCGGCGGGAAGCGTAATATTTTTGCCGTGGCCGAGAATATTGAAATAGAGGGCATATCCTACGCTGTAGGCCCCGAGCCCGAGACCGACAGGGGGCACCATCAAACCCGCAATGCCGCCCGGAAGTCCGAACAAACTGCCTCCGCCCAAAGCGCGGCTGAAAAAACCCGAACCGTACGCTTCCGCCAGCGCGGGAGCGAAACTGGACGGCGTGCTGCCTAACATGGGCGCTGCCCCGGCAAGTGCAAATGCGGGCGCGAGGAATCGTTCCTTCGTTCTGGCGACTTGCGCCTGCCCCTCGTCATTGATCCGCAGTTGGTTCAGATCCACCGGCGGCTCCACGCCAACCAATCTTCCTTGAATGTCTCTGGTCTGCGATGCCGACGACATGATGTTCAATGGCGGTTCAATCTTTGTGAACGTCAACGCCAGTTCACCGCCATGGGCGAGAAAACCCGCCCGGTGCGCGCTGACCACTTCGCCTTCGAGCCTGCTGCCCGCCGGAAAGATCAGGCGATGTTCAGGGGAATACATGGGGTAAGACAGATAAGCCTGCACGGGCGTCCCCGCCCTGGCTGTCTTTGAATCGAGAGCGGTTGTCAGTCGCGCATATATCATGCTGCCGGCCGCAGGCTCTGAACCAATTCCATTCAACGTTCTCGTTGTGACCACGACGCTGCCGAAGTCGAGCGGCTGCTTCAAAGAAGCCTTATACGTCGTACCGGTTGCCACGAACTGCGGGTGATAGGGCGAAAGCCCCCACAGCATGGTATGGAGCAATTCCTTGACGGGCTGCCGCGTGCCGGTGGTATAGGTGCGCGCCTGGCCGTTCTTGAATCGAACGAGGAGATTGCCGCGCGAGACGACGCTGGTATCGATCGGAAGCGTTTTTCCATCCGCGAATACCAGGGTATCAAACCTGATTTCCGGGTCGTGCAGAGGCGTGAAGTCGCCTCCAAGCATCGAAGACATCCGCTTCATTTTGCCTGCCGGCCGCAGTCCCGTCACCTTTCCGAGAATCTCTGTCCCGGCGGGAATCACTTCGCGATCGAATGCATAAACAGGATCGGCAATCTTCCCATGTACAGGCTCGCCGAGCTTCGACTGGACTCTTTCGGTGATGACGACTTTCAACGGAAAACCCTGGTCGAGTGTCAGCGGTACGATGGCTATCCGGTGGATGCCGTCGGACTGGGCAAAGAGCGCTCCGGTCAAAAGGATGAACAGGGCCGGAAGGGCGAGGCATTTACGCAAAAACATACACAAATTCACCTATTGCTGCTTCTTATTGCTGACCACCGGAACCGGCCAGGCGCGAGCGGTCTTCAAATCAGAAGGAAAGTGGGATTCAAGTGGAGTGATTATATCCGATTCGGGCCGGACCTGCAGGGAAAAGGGCACCTGAGGTATTCACCCTATAGACAGCTCCTCCTCGCCAAACCGTAGACAGATTCCATGATGTTGATGGACTGGTCCGCGGAGGGTTTGGGAAATATGCTGAATTCATTGCGGCTTACACACGTAAGGCGTTTGGCAGAATCGGTGCTTTTCGTCGTCTGGAAACGGGATAGAAAGGTAACCAACTATGGATCTGTTTTCCGTTGAGATCCTGGACCGCACCGTCGAGCTTGCTGTGGACGCTATGCCGCCCGATCAGAATCCGCGTGTTGCCGCCTGTGTGATTGCAATCCGCGAATATATCGAATCACCAAACCCCTTATATGAGAGGGCGCTTCAGAGAGCCGTTCTCGAGCTGCTTGAAATAGCGCGCTTGAATTGCCAGTTCCTTATCGCGGCACGCCTGGCGCCGATAGCGCGGCGGTTGAGTGAACCGGGAGGACAGTCCGGTGTCGCCTGACGACGCCAAATATTATTCACGCCGATGTATTTCCTGGTGGCCGGAATGTCACTTATGTATCGTCACAATACGTTAAGCGTTTGACGACTTACTGGCGTTCCCGGCAACCGGGAGTTTCTCGTCATGGAAGAGCACCGCATGAAACACATTCAGGAACTGGACAGATTTTTTTCGCTCTCACCGGACCTTCTATGCATTCTGGACTTTGAAGGACGCTTTATCAGTTTCAACCCGGCTTGGGAGTACGGCCTCGGGTACAGCGCTGAAGAGCTGAGCTCTTTACCTTGTCTTGATCGTGTTCATCCGGATGATCGAGCCCAAACAGTCGAAGCTGTATCGCGCCTGGCGCGCGAAACGGCGAGCGTGACGATCCTTAATCGGTATGAGTGCAAAGACGGGTCGTACAAGTGGCTGCGATGGAACTGCACCTCGGATCTGTCACGCCGGGAAATCTATGGCATTGCCAGGGACATCACACCGGTAAGAAAACTGCAAAACGAACTGCACGAACTCAACGCCACCCTGGAGCAGCGAGTCCGGGTTCGAACGGAACAGTGGCAGCGCGCGAACGAAGCTCTTCGCACCGAAGTGGCAGCGAGAATGCAAACCGAAGAAGCGCTTCGACAGGCGTACCAGACATTGACTTCCATACTCGAGGCCTCTCCGCACGCCATCATTGCTGTCGATTCATCGCGTAACGTCAAAGTCTGGAACGCAGCTGCAACCAGAATTTTCGGATGGAGCGAAGAGGAGGTAATCGGGCGCAAAGTGCCGTTTGTCACCGAAGAAACCCGCGAACAATCCAACCAGTTCAACCAGCGGGCACTGCATGGCGAAACGTTCATCAATTTTGAGTTGCGCCGGCATAAAAGAGACGGAACGCCAACCGACCTTCTGGTGTCTGCGGCCCCCACTCGCGACACCCACGGTGAGATCGATGGTTTTCTAACAGTGGCGACGGACATCACGGAACACAAAGCTCTCGAGCAGCAGTTTCTTCGGACGCAACGGCTGGAGAGTCTCGGAACACTGGCAAGCGGCATCGCGCACGATCTCAACAATGTGCTGTCTCCGATCGTCATGTCGCTGGAGCTATTCCGGCTTAGAACGACGGACGGGACGATGCTGCGAACGCTGGACACTCTGGACCAGTGCGCGCAGCGCGGCGCCGATCTCGTCCGGCAGGTTCTCACCTTTGCGCGCGGCGTGCAGGGAGAACGGATGCCGGTTCAGACCAAGCATCTGTTGCAGGACGTCGAAAAAGTCGTTCTGCAAACGATGCCGAAATCGATAACAGTCTCCTCCGATTTTCCAACCGATCTGTGGATGGTCTCCGCAGATGTGACGCAGCTGCACCAGGTGTTGATGAACCTGATTGTGAACGCCCGGGATGCGATGACGGACGGCGGCAGCTTGTCCATCAGCGCGCGCAATGTAACGCTCGACGAAACGTATGTTGCCATGAATCCTCAAGCCTCGGCAGGCGCCTTCGTCGTGATCGAGGTCCAGGATTCAGGGCACGGCATCCCGCCGGAAATAAAGGAACGCGTTTTCCAGCCGTTCTTCACCACGAAAGAAGTTGGGAAAGGCAGCGGTCTGGGACTGTCGACTGTGGCGGCAATTGTGAAAAATCATGGAGGCTTCCTCACCCTCTATAGCGAAGTCGGGCGAGGCACCTCGTTCAAGGTTTACTTTCCGGCGCCGAAGAGCCCGGCCGGGCAAATAAACAAGCCCGCTCGACAAACGATGCCGGCCGGTAATGGCGAGACGGTTCTGATAGTGGACGACGAAGCCGCCGTCCGGGACATCGCCAAACTGACGCTCGAAGCACACGGTTACCGGGTGCTTGTGGCACAGGACGGTGCGGATGGCGTTGCGGAGTATGCGAAGCATGCCGGCGAAATCCGGCTGGTTATCTCCGATATGGATATGCCCGTGATGAACGGCGCAGCTATGATTCGCTCGCTCGAGCGGATCAACCCGAACGTCCGCATCCTTTCCGCGAGCGGGCTGACGGCGGCTGTCCGTGCCTCCCAACAGCAAACCTCCCATTGGCGCGCCACCCTTCCAAAACCATACACGGCGGAACAACTGCTGCGTGCTGTTCACGACCTGCTGCAAGCCGCATAGGAGTGGAAGGCTGCGCCCATTAGGATTCAACGGGCAAATAATTACGTTTCCGTAAATCCGAGTTCAGGCTTTTGACGTTTTACTGGGAGTGACCAAGTTCAATATCGGAGACCAGGTCAAGATTCTGCCGGAAGTGCAAACGCTGTTCGTGGGCGCGGAGGGCGTCATCCATGAGGTAGCAGCAAACGACCGCGGCATCAGCACACTCGATCGTTACGTCGTCATGTTTAAATGGGGCGAGAAACAGATCTTTTACGATGTGCAGTTGGCGCGGATTCAACGTTGAGGATTAACGGGCTCGCATCCAGTCGTCGATCGTCTGGGCTGCGGTCTCCGGCGATTCCGTGTCCTTCCGGCTCCGCTTGAGCGAATGATCTCCGCCTTCGACCCAAACCAAAGTTGCATGGGCGCCGATCCTGCCCACTACCTTCTCGAGCAGGTTTCGTTCGGCAAAAATATCCTTTGTGCCGCTGATAAAGAGCATCGGAATCTTCAACGCATAAAGGTGTTCATCACGGAGCTGATCTGTCTTGCCGGGCGGATGAAGCGGATAACCGAGGAATATAAGTCCCTCAACGCCGGGCGTGTCACCCGCGATATACGAGGCTACCCGGCCTCCCATCGATTTCCCGCCAATGACAATGCGTCCGGGTTTGTAATCGGTGATGACCCGTTCGATGACGGCACGATAGCGTGCCTGGAGTTTCGGCTGCGGGTCCGGAAACCGCCTTTTCGCCGCCATGTAATCGAAGTCGAAGCGGACGGAGAGGAAACCACGGCGGGCGAGTTCCGTGTGAAACCAGGTCATGAAGGGGGAGTGCATTCCCTGCCCCGCCCCATGGCCAAGGATGACCGCGGTCAGATCAACCGCGGATGAGGGTTTCAGCGCGTCGAAGGAATCATCTTTTGAGATCAAACATTCATTTTAGCGCTTCAGAGCTTCACAGCTTGCAACTTCCGGTTCGACCAGCTGCAGTCTTGCGCCGGCTCCCGATACCCGCCGCATCGGAAATTCCGCCACGTTGGCGGAATCCGACACGGTAAAGCTGGACAGACCGCGTTCTTTCGAGAAGACAAGCTTGTCTCCGGCCGAGCCGAGATCGATTTTGATCACGTCCCCCATACCGATTTGTCCCGTCGCAATGAGATTCGAAATCGGATAGACAAGATGGCGCTCAATCGCGCGCTTCAAATGGCGGGCACCGTACTTCAGATCGGTGCCTTCGCGGAGCAGGAATTCTTTCGCTTCAAGCGTGCATCTGAAAATGAATTGCTTGTCCGATTGCGACGCCATGATTCTGTTCTGGACATCATTCAACTCGATGTCCAGGATCTGCTTCAAATGCTGCTGGTTCAGCGTCCGGAAAACGACGACCTTGTCGATTCGGTTCATGAATTCCGGCGAGAACTTGCGTTTCGCAGAGTCCAGCGCGGTGTGATACATCTTTCGGTCGATTTCGGCCAGGTTGGCTTCGTCTTGACGGACGCCGGAAGTGAAGCCGATTCCGCCGCTCAGCATTTCGCTCATTTCCACTGCGCCGAGGTTCGACGTCATAAAGATCACGCAGCGAGAGAGATCCACCTTCCGATTGTCGCCGAGCGTGAGCGTGGCCTTGTCAAGGATCCCCAGCAGCAGCTGCCACAAGGCATCGTTGGCCTTTTCGATTTCGTCGAATAACAGAAAGCTGAAACGGGCGCGATCGTTCTGATACTGGTCGATCGCTTCCTGGGTCAGCAACGGCGGAGTTTCGCGGTGTCCGAGATAGCCCGGAGGAGATCCGATCAGCTTGGCGATCTCGTGGCTGTGCTGGAATTCTGCGCAATCGATTTTGATGAAAGCCCGGGGACTACCGAAAAGGATGTCCGCAGAGGCTTCGACAACTCTGGTTTTTCCAGAGCCGGTGGGGCCCAGGAACAACAGATTGCCGATCGGACGGCCGGGCATATTCATGCCGGCCATGTAAATCTGGTACATGTTCACGATTCGGCGCACCGCGCGATCCTGCCCGACGATCTTCCCAAGAAGCCGCCGCTCGAAGTCGAGCACTTCGGAGCTGCGCATTTCTGGATCGAGGAGTACCTCTTCTGAAACGAACGGTTTGACCATCGCTTTATACCTCGTGCCGGCCTTTTCCCAGCATTGTCAGGACAGCCCTTGATCAGGTTTCCACAGTTGAATCTTGCAAGTCTTCTACCAATCGGAAAACCTCTGTCCTCTGTCTTTGACGGGTCTTCCCTCCATTTGGTGGAATCACCGTTCTTCTATGACGTTATCGGCAGCACAAATCGATGGCTTTAGCGGTGGGAATGGGCTTCCTCGATGGTCCGGCGGTAAAGGTCCTCATACTTTAGAACAATCTTGCTTGCACAAAACTCCTGGGCTGCATGGTCCCTCGCAGCCTGGCCAAGCGCACGGCGGAGCTCAGGGTTTTTGAGGATGGAAAGGCAACCATCTGCCATGGAATCAATATCTCCCACCTCATACAGGTACCCGTCGATACCGTCGCGCACCACTTCGGGAATGCCGCCGACGTTTGTGGCGACCACGGGAACTTCGCAGGCCATCGCCTCCAGGGCGACGAGACCGAACGATTCCAGCTCGCTCGGAAGCAGCAGCACATCCGAAATTGCGAGCAATTCGCTCATGCTGTTCTGCTTGCCGACGAATTTGACGTCGTCCTGAATCCCGTGTGTATGCGCGAGCCATTCGGCCTTGGGACGGTCGGGTCCATCTCCTACCATCAGAAGACGCGCATTTATCCGGCGCCGGACGCGCGCGAAAATGCCGATGACGTCTTCGACGCGTTTGACCGGACGGAAATTCGAGATATGGATGAGAATCCCCTGGTCGTCGGAAGCGAACCGTTTCCGGAGACTTCGATCAGCCGCGCGGCCATAGATATCGCAATCGACGAAGTTAGGCACCACCTCGACCGGCCGTTCGATCTGGAACTCCTGGATCGTGCGCTGGCGCAGGTACTCGGAGACCGCCGTGACCGCGTCGCTCTGTTCGATTCCGAACCGGGTGATCGGCAGATACGAGCGGTCATTGCCCACCAGTGTAATGTCCGTACCGTGCAATGTTGTGACGAACGGCACCACGCGGTCGGTCAACATCTTCTTTGCAAGATAGGCACTGATCGAATGTGGGATGGCATAGTGAACATGGAGAACGTCGAGGTCAAAGCGGGTCATCACCTCTGCCATCTTGGTCGCAAGAACCAGGTCGTATGGGGGATATTCGAAAAGGGGATATGACAGGACTTCCACTTCATGAAAATAAATGCGGTCCGTCATCGTCAGGCGAATTGGAAGCGCGTAGCTGATGAAGTGCACGTCGTGGCCGCGCGATGCCAGTTCCTTGCCCAATTCCGCAGCTACGACGCCGCTACCACCATACGTCGGATAGCAGGTGATCCCGATCTTCATATTTCGATGACCTGATGTTCTCTCGAGTCCAGGTTGAGTGCCTCCTCGAGCCGGCGCGTAAAACCGAACCCGTAACGTACCAGGAACGATGTGACATTAAGGACTCTTTCCTGAAACTTCTTATCCGGAAAAATCGAGTTCCCGATAGCCTCCAGATGCCTCTCCAGTGTGTCGTTCCGGCGCGCTTCGGCGTTTACAAACTTCGTTCGCAGCGCCTCGACCTGGTGCCGGATTTTCTGCCTGGAGGTATCCAGCGCCCCTGCGAGGGTTGAATCTACCGCGGTCAAAGTGGGACCGAGCGTCTCTAATTCGGCCTCGATCTTCTCACGGACCCTATCGAATACTTCCACTCCGTGGACGCTCGCTACTGCTTTCCGGCGCAGAAAGTCACGGCCTCGAAAGACCTCCAGGAAGTCGATGCCGTACTTCGCCAGCGTGCGGGAAACGCGGCTTTCCAGTACAGTGGCACTGATCCGCGGATAGACCGGTGGAACCTGGCGTCCAAGCGCATCGTAGACGGCGGCCGCTTGAGCGAAGTACGCGACCTCCGCCGGGCCTCCGACATAGGCAGCCGTCGGAAACATCGAATCCTGCATCACAGGACGAACCAGAACATTGGCACTCAGTTGAAGCTCCTGGCTGAGTTCCTCGGGCCGGAGCGCCTGCCGCGACTTCCCGCGGTAGGCAAACAGCCCGGTAAAGTTTTTATCAACCTTCACCTGCTCGTGGTACCCGGCTTCAGACAATTCGCGGCCGCGGGCCTGAACTGCCGCCAGGAGTCTGGAATGGTCTCGAACAGCATCGACGAGCGTCGGCTGCGCCAGCAGCCGCAGCTCAGGATTCAACGGATTCGCGAGGATCAGACCGGAGCCTTCGAAAAGTTTCTCGAGCATCGCGGAAAATGCATCGACCGGGGAAACACCGGGACGGTAGGAACACTCCAGCAGCTCTCGAAGCTGCGGCTGGAACTCGGACTCCGGCAGGCTCGAGAGGCATGTCGAGATCGCGCCGGAGACGTCGCCGCCCAGCTTGAGCCAGCCTACCGGCGAGGATTCCGTATTCGAGAGATCGACGCGAAGATGGGTCAGACCGGAATCACGATCGAGGACGTATGCCGACTCGATTTCCTGAAAGTCGTGATCCTCCGACGCTATCCAGAACACAGGAACCGCCGGCACTCCTGCGGCATCGAGCGCTTTCGCGAGTTTGATGGCGGTGACCGCTTTGAGGATGGTGTAGTTCGGCCCGGCAAACAGCGCCGCCTGCTGTCCGGTGATGACGGCGGCGGCGCCGGCTGCAAGTTTCTCGATCGAGCGCTTGTCGCCGCCAAGACCTGCGCATAAGCGGTCACGATGGCCGCGTTCGAGCGGCTTGCGTTCACGCGCAAACGCCGCAATCGATTCGATCGAATATGAGCGTGGATAGAATTTCCGCAGCCGCGCCGGATCGCCGACATAGTCAAGGAAGAGCGCCGACATTTGCGGCAGACTCCCAAACGGAATACGTGTCATGAGATTTCGGTGATTTCGCTGTTCATGCGCCGCAGGATCTGCGCGAGTTCCTCACGCGGTTCAGGCTTGAGCGGAAGCAGCGGGCGGCGAGGCATGCCACCCTCGAGGCCTTGAAGCTCCATTGCGGCTTTGAGACCCGCTATTCCATTGGTCCCGGTAACCGCAACCGCGGACGGCGCAATGATGCGCTGAATGTTCCCGGCCTTCGCGTAATCGCCGGCGGCAAAAGCGCGATAGAGCGCGAGGGAGGGTTTCGGCGCTGCACAGGCCAGAGCAATGATGCCTCCACGCGCGCCCGCAGCCATCGCCGGAAAGAGCGTGGGAGCTGCGCCGGCGATAACGGGCAGCTTTGAGGCATCGGTGTTCCAGACAATCTCCGAAATCAATTTCACATCGCCGGAACTGTCTTTCACACCACGAATGTTGGGGTGCTTTGAGAGTTCGATAACCAGCCTGGACTGAAGCGGAATGCCCGTAAAAACCGGCACGTTGTAAATAATGACCGGAACAGGCGACGCATCGGCGACGGCCGTGTAATGCGCGAAGTACACATCGGAAGTCATCTGCGGCTTGAAATAGAACGGGTTTTTTATCAGCACCGCGTCCACGCCGCGGTCCGCAGCCTCTTTCGTCAGCGCGATCGTGGCTTGCGTGGATTCGACTCCGGTACCTGCCAGCAAGGTCATTGACGAAGGCACGCGTTTTCGTGCCGCTTCAATCAGCCGGAGTTTCTCGGCGTGCTCAAGATAAACCGACTCACCATTCGACCCCAGTACAAGATACCCCTCGATGCCCGCTTCGATGTATTTATCGATGTTCCGCTCGAATGCGTCGTAGCGCACGGCGCCCTTCTCGTCGAACGGCGTCACCATCGGCGGAATGATGCCTTTGAAATTCAGCAATTCGCGTATTCCCCTTCTACTTCCAGCATGGTGTGCGAGCGACCCCCTGCCGCCCCGAAGGCGCGGCAGGGGGTCGCTCACGAGGACTTGTGATTGTAACGCGGCATCGCATCAGGTCAAACAACGAAGGCCGTCTCGAACGCGCGAACTGATTTCCCCATGCCCCAACAGATCCTTGATAATAGCCACCGAGTGCGCGCCGGCGCCAACAACCTCGGGCACACGAGCCAGTGTGATTCCGCCCACGGCGACGACCGGCTTGCGTATGGCGCCGCATATTTGAGCGAGCGCTTCCACTCCCAATACCGGGTCCGGATTCTCCTTAGTCGAAGTTGCAAACAGCGGCCCGGCGGCGATGTAATCCACCGGCAAGCCATCCGCATCGATTGCCTGTTCTAGATTGTGCGTGGAAATGCCGATGATCCTGTCCGGACCGAGAATCCGGCGCGCTGCAGCCGGCGGCAGATCGGACTGGCCGAGGTGCACACCGGCGGCACCGGATAGCAGGGCCACATCGACTCTATCGTTAACAATGACGGCCGCATCCGGGGGAGCCAGCGCAACGATTTGCTCAACCTGATCGAGCAACTCTCTTGCGCCCGCTTTTTTATTCCGGATCTGGACCAGCCGCGCACCACCGGTGAAGAGAGCTTCAGCGATCCGCACGCAATCCCCGAATGATGAATCCGCGATTGCGTACAGCCGCGGCAGGGGCGTCATGCTATTTCGACAGCACGAGCCCGGCGTTCCTCCTGCAGATCTTCCAGAAGCTTGGTGTAGATGTTGCCGCTGCGGAATTCGTTGGTGCGGAGTATGCGGCGATGCAGCGGAATCGTGGATTTCACGCCCTCCAGGACAAACATATCAAGAGCCCGGTCCATGCGGCGGATCGCTTCATCTCGCGTGGAGCCGTGCACGATCAGTTTAGCGATGAGCGAATCGTAATAAGGCGGGATGACATATTCGGCATAAGCCGCGGTGTCAATCCGCACACCGGGTCCGCCCGGTGCGTGCCAGGTGGTAATTTTGCCGGGCGAGGGTTTGTGGGTAACAGGGTCTTCGGCGTTGATACGGCATTCGATGGCATGGCCGCGAAATTGAATGTCGCATTGCCGATGCGGCAACCGGTCTCCTGACGCAATCAGGATCTGGTCACGGACAATATCGATGCCTGTTACCAGCTCGGTCACGGGATGTTCCACCTGGACGCGCGTATTCATTTCCATGAAATAGAAATTTTTGCGCTCGTCCACGAGGAACTCGAGCGTTCCGACATTCGAATAACCGGCTTGCTGGATCGCCTCCACGACGCGCTTTCCAACCTGTTCCCGCAACTCCGGCGTCATGATTACCGACGGAGACTCCTCGATCAGTTTCTGATGCCGGCGCTGGATCGAACATTCGCGCTCACCGAGGTGGATGGCATTGCCATACTCGTCGGCCATGACCTGAAATTCAACGTGCCGGGCGTGCTCGATAAATTTTTCGAGGTAGCAGTGAGGCACCCCGAAAGCGTTTGCGGCCTCGGCCTGGGCAGTCCTCAAGGCCGTCAGCAATTCGGTGCGATTCTGCACGACGCGCATTCCGCGGCCGCCGCCACCGGCGACGGCTTTGATGATCACCGGATAGCCGATGGCTTCAGCAGTCGATATGGCTTCTTTGTCGGTGTGCACCGCGTCGGAACTGCCCGGCAGAACGGGAAGCCCTAAGCGGTTCATTTCGCTTCGCGCGCGAGCCTTGTCGCCCATCAGACGAATCGCTTCGGACGACGGGCCGATGAACTTGATGCGGCTCGCTTCACAGACCTCCGCAAAATAGGCGCTTTCCGACAGAAACCCGTACCCGGGATGAATCGCATCCGCATTCAACAACTCGGCCGCACTGATGACGCTGGGAATGTTCAGGTAGCTGTCGATACTCCTGGGGGGGCCGATGCAAAGGGCTTCGTCGGCAAAACGGACGTGGAGCGCGTGCCGGTCGGCTTCAGAATACACGGCGACGGTTTTGATGCCGAGTTCCTTGCAGCACAGGATAATTCTCAGGGCGATTTCGCCGCGATTGGCGATGAGTATCTTTCTAAACATATCTAATAACCCACGCCCAACCTACCGCTGCCGGATGGCGAAGAGCTTTTCTCCGTATTCCACCGGCTGGCCGTTGTCCACGAGCACGCTCACAACTTCGCCTGCCACGTCGGCTTCGATCTCATTCATGAGCTTCATGGCCTCGATAATGCAGAGGACGGCTCCCTTCTCAACAGAAGCTCCAACGGTGACGAACGGTTCCGAACTCGGCCCTGCGGCCTGGTAAAAGGTTCCCACGATCGGAGATTTCTGGTAGTAGAGATCCTCTTCCTTTTCCTGGACCGGCGGAAGTTGCGGAGTCGCCGGCTGACCCGCCACCGGGATAGCCGCAGCCGATGCAATCAGCGGCATGGCCGCCGAAACCGGGGCGGCATGGTTGGAAACCCGTTTAATCCGCAGCCGCACGCCCGATTTCTCGATTTCCAGTTCGTCGATCGTTTCCTTGGATGTGACGATATCGATGATTTCTTTCAGTTCCTTCAGATTCATAAGGGCAAACGAGCAGTATAGCAGATCAGAATCACCTTTGAATTTCCCAGGCGGCCTGCTTCAGCTCGTAACGGGCGCGGCCGATCTGGTCCTGTGCGCGGGCCAGCAGGATCAGGTAGTGCCCGGGAGAGACCGTCCGGGCGATCATAACGGACTTTTCGGATACGACGATGTTTTCGACCAGATTGCCGGAGCCGGAATCTTCCGAAGCGCTGCGGGCAATATGCAGAAGGGTGGAGTATTCCCCGGCGATAGTCTCCAGATTCAGCGACTTGTCATCCAGGACGTGATCAATCACGCCTTGAGGCCCCACCAGGATCACCGCCTGGATGTCCGTGACGCTCTTACGAAGTGTCGCCGCAACTTCGGGAAACTTCGTTTGAATCAAATTTTGCACCGCCCGTGCCGTCAGCGCTGTTGTGGCTGTTCGGCAGGATTCGCATCGGCCGGCGCAAGCACGCTGATCGTATCGATCGGCTTGATCCGGGGTGTGATGAAAAACAGCAGTTCGTTCGTGCTCTTGATGGTCTGGGTTTCTTTGAACAGGCTGCCGATCAGAGGCAGGCTGCCGAGGCCCGGAACCTGGTTCACATTCAGCGTGTCGTTATCAACGAGAATTCCGCCAATCACCGCCGTGGCGCCATCAGGAACCAGCATCATCGTGGTAGCGGATTGCGTGGCAACGGTCGGAATACCACCGACGGCGCTGGCAAAATCCGGCTGGCTGTTGCTGATATTCACCTGGAGCAGAATTGTGCCGGCGGCACTGATCTGGGGCGTGACAGTAAGCTGCAAAGCAAACGTTATGAACTGCGTTGTAATCGTATTGTTGACGTTTGTCTGCACCGGAATCTGCGTACCCTGTTGAATCGTCGCAGCCTGGTTATTTTGCGTCGTCACATGCGGCCGTGAAATCAATTTCGCGGTGCCATGCGCTTCCGCCGCGCCGATGATTTCATCCAGCAGAATGTCCCCGCCGGGCTTCAGGAGGAAAGTCAGGCCCGAGGTCGCGGCTGCAGGAAAATTCGAAACCAGGGGAAGGTTCGAGCCGCCGGTCGGCAGCGTCGTTCCGGCACGGGCGACGGGGCTGGGCTGGCCGGTCAGACCGGTCAGCACGTTGCCGCCAGTGGCGCCGAGCAACAACCCGAGCTGGCTTCCGACGTCCTTCGAAAAGGACTTATTGGCCGACAGCAGGCGCGCTTCGATGTCCACCTGTTGCTGCGGCATATCGGTAAACTTGATCATGGAATCGAGGGTCGCGAACTGTGAAGGAACATCCCGGACGATCAGAGCATTCCGTCTGGGGTCCACCAGAATGGAGCCGCGCGTCGTGGTCATCGGCTTGAGCGTGGTCGCGACTTCCAGGGCCTTGGTGTAATTGAGCACAAAGGTCCGGGTCTCGAGTGGAGCGGCCGCTTCCTGGGCATCGCGAAGAGCCTTTTGTGCCCCCTGCTCCGCCTGCAGGGTTGCATTCGTGGCAATACGCAAAACATTGCCTTGAAGCTGCCCGCCGAGGTTGTTGTTCTTCAGGACCACGTCCAGCGCCTGATCCCACGGAACTTCCTTCAAGGTCATCGTTATCGTTCCGCTGACATTCGGATCCAGGATCACATTGAGACCGCTGAGTTCCGAGATCAGCCTGAAGAAATCTCTTATCGGATAGTTGTCGAGCTCGAACGTCGCAATCTCTCCGGTATATTGCGGCACCGCAGTCGGCGTTGTCTGAACCACCGGCGGAGTTGCCGGTGCGACGGTGACCTGAGTCTGCTGCTGTGGCGGATCCGCTGCGGCAACCAATGGCGCGGCTGAAACTGCGGGCTTAGCCGGTGCAGGCAGCGCTCCCGCAAGGGCTGCCTGCGGTATTGGAAGCGGTTCGGGATTCAACAGCGCAGATTCCAGCGGCGCGGCCGGAACCCGCGACGGGATGAACGGCGTAACCGGTTCGGCAAGCATGGTCAGCACCGCCGGCGTCAGTGCCGGGGCGGCCGGAGCTGCCGGCGCGGCGGGGCCCGCGGTCTGGTTCTGCGGAGCGCGGGCCGTGGCGCCGAAGACGACGCGGGTAATGCCGCCGCCATCCTCGATCACGCGATACGGAGCATCCTTCTTCAAGTCAAACACGATCCGGGTTGCCTTGCGTCTCCTGTCGCTGAAGAACGACGTGCGAACACGCTCGACACCAGCCGCATCGATCTGCTTTTCCTTGAAGCTGATGGTATTCTGGATTCCGTGAAAATCGATCACCAGGCGGTGCGGATTGTTCAATTCAAAATAAGTGAATTTCGAATCGTCGCTGGCGATGATCCTGGCCTCGAGAGAGTCTCCGTTGTTGCTGAAGGAGACATCCTTCACGATACCGGCGTCCTTCGAGGTCGCTCCATTAACCGCAAGGGTGCAGACCACTAACAGCACCCCGATCGAAAGGAGCTTCCGGGAATCAACTCTCATTTGTTCTCTCCCCGCAATTTGCGCACGATCTCACGGGACGCTTTCTGGTCGCCTCCCGGAGCTGTTACGGCAAACGTTACACTGTCCGATTTGATGTTCTTGACGACCGCGTCGTATAGAGCATCACCAACCCGAATAAAATATCGCCGGCCGCCTGGAGCCTGGATCGTCACGACGTTCATCGCCGGCTCGCGCGAAACCACAATCCCGATAACTTCCGCTTCTGCGACCAGCACGCCCTTCAACCCCGGCGGCCGCGCCGCAACCGCAGGCGGCGGTGGTGCAACCTTCGCAACCGGCTTCGGTACCGGATTCACGAAAGGATCTCGACGCCCTCGCGCGTTGTAGTGATAGTCCTTTGGAACGGCGAGCGCGGGCGCCTGCTCTTCCGGCGGCGCAGTTTCCGGTTTCTGTCCGCGAGCCTGCGGGAAAACCGCCGGACTCAGTGCCAGGCCGAAAACGAACGTTAAGATGGCTATCCCGCGCGTTATTGCGCTTGCATTCGCTCCGCTTGTCATTTCACCGCCTTGGGCGGGGGCGCTGCCGATGCGATCGGTTCATCCTTATAAACGAAAGTCGTCGCAGTGTATGTGGCGCTGACGCTCGAAACAAAGGCTGCATCGCCCGTGGAGGCCCTGCTCTGAAGCCTCAATCCGCTGATATTGACGATCCGCGGCAGCTGCCGGATACGATCCAGGAACTGCCCGACATTGTGATACGTCCCCGTGACTTCGAGATCGATCGGATATTCCGTATAGATCTCGTGATCGATGGTGGGCCTGGGCGCCACCCGGCTTACCGTTAATCCCGAACCGGTCGCCAGTTGCTGGACCGACCGGAAGATCTGATCGGTTTCCTTTTCAAGGGGGAGGATCATTTTCAGCATGTCCAGCTTGACCTGCAGATCCATCGCATCCTTCTTGATCTTGGCAAGCTCCTTCTGCTGCTGGACACTTTTCGCAATGGTCGCTTGCAGGTCCGCGACCTGCTTCGTCCTCTGGTCTATATCATCCTGAATCGGGGAGAGGAACTGATACCAGACCCCGCCAAGCAGCGCACCGCAGATTCCCGCGACGATCACCACCTGGTAGTACCACTTCATCTTCGCCAGGTTTTTCAACTCGAGTGCCATCAGTTCCCCCCTGCCGTCGGCTGTGCCGGTGTTCCCGGAGGACGTGGCGGAGAAAATTCACAGCGGATCGTAAATGTCCAGTTTCCCGCGGAATCGACGGATGTCGCTCCCTGATCGACGTTCTTGAAATATCCGGTGGCGTTCAGGTTCGAGTAGAAGTCGGCAATCGCGTTCAGCGACGTGCCTGTGCCGCTCAGATTCAGAACCGCTTCCTTCTGATCGAGGCTGGACAACCAGACAAATTGAGTTCGCTCGACCGCCTCGGCAAGCTGATCCAGCGCAACCACAGGACTGACCTGGTTCTTCTGAAGGTTCTCGACGATTTTTACCCGGTTTTCCAGCGTCTTCTTCCGGCCTTCGTAAACCTGATCCGCCTTGATCACGGCATCCAGCGCTGCTTTCTGCGCTTCCGCCTGCATTTTCTTCATATCGAGAGCGGCCAACTTGGAGGTCAGACCGGTGTACCACCAGAAGCCGCCGCCGGCCGTTCCAAGGACAATAAGGATCAGGAGAACGGGCGTGAAGCTCGCGGGTAACGCGATCTTGAATCCGGCTTTTGCCGTCTTCTTTCTTCCCGCTCCGACGAGATTGACCTTAATCATTTAATCAAACCCCCTTAAGGCCAACCCAACGGCCACGGCAAGCGCCGGTCCGAGGGATGTTACTTTTTCGGAATCTACTTTCGGTCCGAGCGTGATGGATTTGAACGGATTCAACACCTCGGTCGGATAACTGAATGTGGCCTGGATTCGCTCCGCCAGCCCAAGCATATGGGCTGTTCCACCGCTGATCAGCACCTGGCTGATGGTCTCAGACGGATAGGTTTCGCGGAAGAAATCGAAAGTCTTCTGAACCTCCATGATCAGCATGTCGGTAATCGATTCCAACAGCGGCTGTACCATCTCGTGTTCGGAACCGCCGGTTTTTCCAAGTTTCAGATCTTCAGCCTCCTGAAAATTCAGCTGCAATTCCTTTTGAAGAATATCCGTGTACTGATTGCCGCCGACGGAGACGTCCCGGATGAACAACGGCATGCCTTCCTTCGTAATGTTGATATTCATCAGCGATGCGCCGATATTCAGCAGGGCCACCGTCGCATTGTCCGCGGACGTATAGTTCGCCTCAAATACGTTTTGCAAAGCAAACGCATCGATATCGACGATTTCAGGGTTCCGGCCGGCGAGACTGATAACGTTCGTGTGGTTCTGGATCTTGTCCTTCTTTGCCGCAACCAGCACCACTTCCATTCCCGGCTCCTCCGACGTCGTCGTTCCGGCACCCACGACCTGATAGTCCAGATTCACTTCGGTGATTTCGAACGGAATGTACTGCTCGGCATCGAGCTGGATGGATGCCTCAACCTCTTCCGCATTGGCCGCAGGAACAATCACGCGCTTGACGATAACAGAGTGTCCCGACACGCCAGTGGCGACACCCTTGAGCTTGAACTTGCCGGAAAGAAACGTTTTTTTGATGCTTTCGGCGACGGCCGGGGCATCCATGATCGCACCGTCCACGACGGCGTCAGGACCCAGCGGCTCGTAGGCGAAACCGGTAAGCTGGTATCCCTTTTTCGACTTCACCAACTCGACCGCCTTGACGCCACTCGACCCGATGTCCAGTCCGACAAGCGGTTTATTTTTGCTTAAAAAACCCATACCTTATACGATGTCCTCGCCCTAACCTTTCACCGTGGACTTGACCAGACGCCGCGGCCTCGAATCGGTGGCAACCTCGGTACGCTCTATTTTTCTCTCCATCCAACGGTCCAGGAGATCCTTCTTGAACCGCCAGCGGTTGCCGAGCTTGAAAGCGGGAATGCTCTTTTCGCTCAGATACTTGTAGAGCGTGTCCGGCGAAATCCCGAGGTACTGGGATGCCTCACGCAACGTCATCACTTCCTTTGATCTTTCCATTTTCTGCCCTGTCTCTTCCATAAGTACCGGTGTTATTTCCGGACTTTACCGGGTCTTCTCCCTGTTTTCTGGACCCAACGCTACAGCGATGACTTGGGAAAAACAAGAGAAAAGTTCTTGAGATGGACCTGTTGTGTCCACAAGAGGTTGTATGAAGGTAAGAACTATTCCCTAGACACAATTGGCCCGCAGGAATTGATTTCAGGCTTGCGTATTGCTACAGCAGGCAGACCGGCCGCCTGATTTCAGTGACAGCCGATTTGATAGCTGGCCGAAAGACGCGGGCCTGATTTCCTGCCAGGCAGGTTATCCTTGGCTCGTGCATCGCTTCGTCATCGCGATTATCGTTTCCGCCATCTGGCTGGCCTCCACCTCTCCGTACTCCGGCGCCCGCCAGCAGGATACCAAAGTCACAGTCGACGTCAGGGGCCAGAACCGCACGGCCTGGCTTCATGTTCCTTCAAATTTCGACCATTCGCAGGAGTATCCGCTGGTGGTCGGCTATCATGGCGGCGCCGGCAACGCTCGCGGTTATATCGAACAGTCGCAACTCTTTGTCAAAGGCGAACGGGCGGGCTTCATCGTGGTTTGTCCGGAAGGAACGCCTGTTCCCGGTGTGGGCGACCGGCAGGTGTGGAATTCAGGGGCGGAATACGCGGCGAGCAGCAGGAACGCCGATGACGTCCAATTCACAGTCGAACTCATCGACCGGATCTCCTCTATATATCCGGTCGATTCCACAAGGATTTACGCGACCGGATTCTCGAACGGCGCACAGATGACATATCGGCTGGCTGCGGAGCTGTCGGACCGGATCGCGGCAATTGCTGCGATGAGCGGCGGCAGGGCCGCCGGCGCACGGCGGCCGGCGCGCCCCGTTCCGATTCTTCATATCCATGGAATGGCGGATACCGTTTATCCGCTGGAGGGCGGCCTGGGAAGCGACAGCCTCGGCCGCGTGCCTCAGGTTGCGATTTCAAACGTCATCGCGGAATGGTCGAGATTCGATGGCGCCCGCCTCGTGCCTCAAATCACGCAACACGACGGATGGGAAATGCGGCTGCACGCCGGACCTGCCCCTGTGGAGCTGATTCTTGTGAAGGGCATGGGACACCAGATCTCGGGCGGACTGGACGACCACCTTCCCGGCCAACCACTGAAATCCTCACCGGACGCGATCGATCTGGCCCTGAAGTTTTTCGCAGAGCATTCGCTGTAGTCGCGGGCTAAAACACCTTCCGGAACGTAAGGTTGATGCGGGTGCCGCCGGTCAACGGATGATTCCCGTCCTTGAGCGGAGCGACGCCGTGATAAACAAATCGCGCAGGACCACCCCACACCACAGTGTCTCCGTTTTCAAGCGGCAAGCGCCGCGCCGGATCGGAACGGCGTTTGCCGCCCCACAGAAAGACAGCCGGCAAACCCAGCGAGACGGAAACGATCGGCGCCCAGCGGTCATTTTCGTCGCGATCCCGGTGCAGGCTGAGTTTGGCTCCGGCCGTATATCGATTGATCAGACAGGCATCGGGATCGTAGTCCGCAAACCCGGCTTCGGCAGCAGCTCGCGCAGCGATCGCAAGGAAGAGGGCAGGCATGGCAGGCCACGGAAGACCGGACTCCGGATCATACCGGTCGTAACTGTAACCGGTCCGATCGGATACCCAGCCGACCCTGCCGCAGTTCGTCATCGCCACAGACATCGTGTAGCCCCCCGGAGTCGTCAGGTGGCGGAATGGCGCCGGTTCCGCGACCTGTCCCACGGCTTCGAGCAACCCGGACACCTCGCTGGAAACAAATCCACGCAACAGCACAGCGCCTTCTTCGAGGCTCTCACGCTCCGGCATGCGCCCGATGCTAATCGTTCTGCGCCGATCCAGGCAAGGGGCTGAGGGTTTCGATATCTGAATTTGGAATTTGGCGCGATCTGGATCGACGGAGTAGGATACCCAAGGCTCAGGAACCAATTAAAAGGAGACGCGTATGCGCATTCGAATGATTTCGGGAATCACTCTGGTTGCATTGCTTACGTTTTCAGTCTGGGCGCAGCAAGGCGCCCGTGGTCAGGCGCAGGAGCAGGCCGGTCCCCAGGCCGCGAGTATTATCACCGCGTCGGAAGTGGCTGCGATGATCACCAAGTCGCCGGCTGATCGAAACGCGCTCGGCCAGCGGCTGCTGCGGCTTGGAACATACTCCGTCAACATGGAACACCGCGTTGCCGGCCAGGGCGCCTCTGTCCACGAAAAGGAAGCGGAATTGTTCTACGTCATCGAAGGTTCCGGAACGCTGGTGACCGGAGGCAAGCTGGTCGAGGAAAAGCGGACGAATCCGACCAATCTCAGCGGGACCTCGATCGAAGGCGGAGTTACCAGAACGATCAGCAAAGGCGACTGGGTCATGGTTCCCGAAGGCGTGCCGCACCAGATTCCGGCAGTCCAGGGCGCACTCACCGTCATGTCGATGCACCTGCCGCGGTAAAGGATCTCATTGCACCATTGCAACATTGGAAGTTTCTGCAGTTCTAAATTTGAAATGCAGCAACTTCTAATGATGCAATGGTACGACTCTTCAGTTGAATCCGCCCTGGGCCGGGGACTCAGGGCTTGACGGCCGCTTTCTGGTATTTCGTGTTGTAGGCGTTGATGCCGCCGACCAGAACTGCGGCAGTGCTCGCGATGTCCGTATTGACCTTTTCGCGATAGCCGCCAAAGTCGTCGCCCGGGCTTCTCGCCAGAGCGTCAAAAGCGAACCTCAGGCTGTTGAGTGAAGCATACAACTCGAAATTGCGCAGCGGCGCAGGGGGAGGCGTCGCCGTGAAGTTGGGTCGCGCGGCCGGCGCCGCCGGCTGGTTCGCATTGGGATGACTGTCGCTGTAGGCGATCGCGGCAGTGACATCATCGATAGCCATATCCAGCGAAGCTATCGCCTTTTGCACGTAGTCGCTTTGATTCGCGGCTTTCAGAAGGTCGTCCGCGGCCTTCGAGATGGCGTCGCGCACAATCTTCAGCGAGCTTCCGGTCTGCGCCGCTCCAAGCTCGGCGCGTCCTGCAAATCCCGGAGCGCCTGGGGGGCCCGGAGGCCCCGCCGGTCCTTGCGGACCTTCCACTCCCGGAAGTCCTTGTGGCCCGATCGGCCCCGGCACGCCATGAGTATCCGAAAGCTGTGGTACCGCTGCCGGATCTGCCGGGCCCGCCCTCAGCGCCGCCGGAGTGGCAAGATAGCCGTGGGTTTTTCCATCATTGCCCGTGAACGAACCCACGATCTGACCGAGATCATTGATGCCGCGTCCATCCAGCGACGATGGAAGGCCGGGGAGATCAATGAGGTCATAATCGTTCCCGCTGCGGAAGAAGGCTCGAAACGGCGCCTGGGGACTGTCGATCTGGCCTACGACGTCGCCCAGATCATTCACTCCCCAGGCTTCCGTGTAGTTCGTGTTGGGAAACTGAATCGCCGAATACGAGTCGGCGCTGATCAGAAATCCTTTCGCGGCCGGGCCGGATCCCGCAACACCTACAATTTGTCCCGCATCGTTAATTCCATTGGCGGCGCCGCCGCGTTCGGGAAGCTCGACGGCCCGGTAACTTCCGCCGCTCAGGAGAAATCCATGCCTGGCGCCATCGGCAGCTTGATAATCGCCCACGATCTGGCCTCGATTATTGATGCCGCGGGCCACGGTGTCGTTGCTCCCCGGAAAATCGATGGACGAGAATCGGCCGCCGCTCCGCAGAAATCCATGGCGGCCATTGAACTCATTAGAACCGTAGCCGCCGACGATTTGCCCGGCGTTATTCACACCGTAAGCCGCAGTCCAGGCAGCGCCCGGAAAGGTGATGGTCGAAAAGCCGCCATCCTTAAAGACAAAGCCGTGCGTGCCGGCGCCGTCGAGAAAATAACCCACCACGTCTCCATGGATGTCGACGCCACAAGCGACAGTGAGGCTGCCCTTGGGCGCATCAATCGTCGAGACGTTGTATGGACCGGCGGCGTGAGCCGTCAAATGAAGACTGAGAAGGACCGTGGCTCCGGCAAACACGAGTGCGCTGACGCTGACCGTTCGCGGCATGATCTACTCACCCGATTTCGAGTAATGACCACCACAGTTTACGCGTGCCCAAAAAATATTTACAAGGTCATTCGGCCGGGTAGACGAATGGTTGAATTGATTCCTAAGGCCGATCAGGCTGTATGTTTGCTTTCAAGGAGGTCGCATCATGGCTGTAACGGGAGAAGATCAGGGTTCCGGCCGGCGTCCGTCGCGGCTTGCTGCAGCGTTGCAGAATGCGGTTACCGCGATCCACACGTTGGTTTATCGAACTTCCAATGGAGTAATCGGTGGAAGACTCGCCAACAGCCCTGTGCTGCTGCTCACCACGAAAGGACGAAGGAGCGGTCAGCAACGAACCGTCCCGTTATTGTATTTGCTCGATGGGGATAATGTGGTATTGGTGGCGTCCAATGGGGGTGCGGTGAAGCATCCCACCTGGTGGCTCAATCTTCAAGCCGAGCCGGTGGCAGAGACACAGATCAAAGGCGTTAGACAGCGGGTAAGGGCAGAGCAAGCCTCGGCGGAGGAGAAACGTCGCCTCTGGCCACGTCTGACGACGATGTATCCGGGTTACCAGAGATACCAGGACGTCACCAATCGGGATATACCGGTAGTTATTCTACGTTCGATCGAAAACCGCAGCATTTCCGAGGTAATCGAATCATGACGCGAAAGCTTGTAATCGATGTCCTCTAAATCGTATACGCGAGTTTCGTTCTTACTGGCTTTCGTCCTGACTGTTTTCTCTCCAATTGAGATCCGAGTTCAATCTGTCTCAGCTGGTGCGGCGCATCCTGAATTCGAGACAATCTCTGTCAAACCGGGAGACCCGACTCTTCCAGGAGGTGTTCCGGTGGAACAGGGCGGAAGATTTAGCGCGCGGAAATGCGGCGTGGCCTGGCTCCCGGAGACCGGGTTATCGTCACCGCTATGTCCGCCTAAGCAGGTTATGCCAGAGTGAGACTGAGGTAATCCCGGCAGCCATGCTGGACACCGTTGTTCAGGATCTGCGTTATGCCATCCGCGTGTTATCCAGGAATCGCGGCGTCACTGCGGTGGCTGTCCAGTGCGAGATTATTGAGAAGATTTATCGCGCAAGTGTCGGGGGCGAAGATCGTGACGCGTTTACATTTTTTCTTTTCTGCCTTACCTCCCGCAGTAAGCCAGAGACTTTTTTCTTTTCTGCCTTACCGCCCACGGTAAGCCAGAGAGTTTTTTCTTCTCTGCCTTACCGCCCGCGGTAAGCCAAAGAGTTTTTTCTTTTCTGCCTTACCGCCCGCAGTAAGCCAGAGACTTTTTTCTTCTCTGCCTTACCTCCCGCGGTAAGCCAGAGACTTTTTTCTTTTCTGCCTTACCTCCCACGGTAAGCCAGAGACTTTTTTCTTCTCTGCTTTACCTCCCGCGGTAAGCCAGAGACTTTTTTCTTCTCTGCCTTACCTCGCACGGTAAGCCAGAGACTTTTTTCTTCTCTGCTTTACCGGTCCCTCCGCCGATCCCGTCCGGCCAAAATGAATCATTCGCTTTATTGGTCAATGAGATACGGATACCTGATTCGCTTCCATTACATTCCGCCCAGGCTGCGTCGCAACCCGAAATGAACGCCGCGGCCCGGATTCAGAATTTCTTCGTTACACCGAAGGTCGCGAACGTCGGATCGATGGTCAGATTGCCGTTCGAGTCGGCATCCCCGTTCTGCCAGCGGAACGCAGCGTTCACCGCAAACTTCGGTGTCAGATACACGTCGGTCCCCACGACAAATCCTTCGATGCTGAAGGTGTTCGATGGTTTATATGCAAAGGTATTTCCGTCCACCGAATACGATAACGTATTTGAGAACATCAGATACCCGATCTGCGGGCCCGCCCAGACATCCGCCCTCCGCATCTGGACAAAGTGAACGTTCAGGGAAGCGAAAAGAGGTACGACATTCAGCTTCTGAGACAGAGCGGTATTCGGCGCGCTGGAGCTGATGAACTGAATATTCATTCGCGTGTACGCAAGAGCCCCGTCGATGCCAAACCAATGGCTTAGCCGGTATTCGGCATCACCGCCCACGCTTGGAGACGAGCCCTGAACGTGGAGTCCAACCGTCCCGAAGGAGGTCGTATCAAACGGTTCATTATCATGCAGGACGTAGCGGCCGGCCGGCCCTGTCCATAACCTTCCAGTAAAACCGCGGTCTTCCGACTGGGCGGAGGTCGTCACTGCCATGACCACGATCCCGAGTAAACCTGCAAGAACTGTTAACCAAGCACGCTGTGGCATGGAGCATCCTTATGCAAAATTTGCAATATTTCTGGATCTCAGATGCCAGACTGCTTTCCACAACAAAAGCCGGGGATTAGCCCCTCACGTTCTGTGCTTTTTGTGGTCTCTTTTGTGGCTATTCCCGATCATTTCCCTTCTTCAGTCTTTTTGCCCTTGGGATTGAAATCGTCGAGGCCCAGCAGACGTGCAACTTCCGTCAATTCGCCGGGGTTGCGCAAGACCTGCTGGAGCAGTTCCCCCAGCGACAGGCTGCCCCAGGCGACAGCGCGTTTGACCAGGTAAGGCGTCGGGCTGTGCGGTTCGGTTCTCATGAGATACTCCGCCGCTTCGGCCAGCATGTGATAGGCCTGGGCGCGGCTGCGGATGGGGCCGCTGATCGCGTAGTCCCGCGGATCGTTCGCTGTGTCCCGGTCCGATTTCTCTCGGATCGAATCATCTTCTCTTTCGACAAAGGGTTCGAATTTCACATCCACTCCTCGAACATCCAACAACTCACTCACAAAATGCAGGATCGTGCGCAGCATCTCCTTCATCTGATGGAGGGCGCCTTCCTGCCTCTTATCGAAATGAACCAATACGCGTTCGAAGCGTTCCGCTTCCTCGAGCGCATTGGTCAGTTGCTCCCGTAAATCGATATAGAAGTCGTTCGGCGTCAGATTGACGCTGGCGTCGAACTGGGTTTGCAGCAACCGCCCGGAATCCTGACCTTTGCGGACCGGTGTCTTGTCACGTGCTGCAACTTTTACCTGATGTATACCGAGTTCGCGATCCGCCCAGGTGTATGAGCGCTCGTCTTCGGTCCTGGTGATTGCGATCAATTTCAATTTAAGAGTGAGCTTCTCATCGATCCAGGAGACCGGGGCATAACGAAGTTCCGGATCGTCGGGATCGAGCGGCGGATACAGCGTGTCCCAGAAATTCTCCGAAAGGGCAGTCAGGACGCGGAACCCGTCCGCGACCCCGGCAAATCCATCCAGATGGATACAGGCTTCCAGCAGCCAGGCGCCGATCTGCAGGTCCTTGGACCGCTTCTGGAGCGCCTCCAGGCAAATGGACTTCACTTCTTTCCAGTCCGCCTTTTTCAACTTCGTTTGCCAGATCCCCTGAGGCGCATTGGCATCATCTTCGCGGCGCGCCCCTTTAATCGAGTCGTAGATCTGCGAATAGCGCAGCGACTCGCCGGCCGGGCTGTCCGAAGAAACAGGTTGGATTAATGTTTGTACTTCAATCATCAGGATCGATCCAATGACGGCGCCCGTTCCGGAAACGCCGGTAGAGTTATCGGTTCTTTCTTGTCCGCCGTCAAGAGCGTCAGGCGGACAAACACTTTCGTCATCATGGGATCGTCACCGGTCATCATGGTCGGGACGATGAATTTCAACGTCTGCGGAGCCGGATCGATCAGCTGATCGAAGTCGGCAGGCACGCTGGCATGAGTGCGGAAGAATCGCAGCATCGACCAGCGTGTCGTATCCTCGAACGTCACTTTGCGGTCCTCATAGACAACGCCTTCGGCGTTTTCCGGAGCAGGAATGATGTTCGCGTCTTTGGCCCAGCGCAGCACCAGACGCGTTTTGTCGCCCAGCACCCAGCGGCCGCGGCGCATGGTATCGCGGGCGGTGATCGTCTGGTCCCCGACTTCGAGCTGCCACTCGATGATCTGATTACCGCCGGACTCCCTGCGCCGGTTCACGCGGAACTCCACTTCGAAATCGAACACGGGCGCAAGCGCCTTGGCATCGTCCAGAAACGGAGCAAAGAGGGCGCGGACGGAAACCATATCATCGATAAATTGCAGAACGCGCGGCCCGGAGCCGGTCCGGCCCTGAGGCCGCTCGAGGTACTTGATGATGTTCTTGTTGTACGCATCGAACAGCTTGAAGAAGTCGCGGATCGATTGCGGATCGGCCTCGCCGCCGCGGCCGGGACCCGGGACGAACGGGAACTTTCCGGCCAGCTTCTGGTTGAACGTGCTTTCAAGCTCGCGGAACTGCTGAACCACCGTGGCGGTCGCGATCGAATCGAACCTTTCATACACCAGCCGCCGCAGTTCGTTGCGTTTGTTCAGGAAGAAGTCCGTGGATTGTGCCGCCAGGTCCTGCGGCGAGATCTTGTCGCTGTAATTCTGCGTGGTGAGAGACGGCAGGACTGTACTTACAAACGTTTCAAGCGCTGTAACGTTGTTCGCCGGATTCTTATTGTCGTACTTCTCCAGTTCCGTCGCAATATTCTGCCACTTGGCCAGAAGCTGCGCGTCGGCCGCGCTGCGCCTTCCGGCGCGCTGGCTGGTGATGATCGAGAGCGCGGGATCCGCGTTTTCCTTGAGCCGTTTCAGGTTCTCGCGCTGGGCGTCGAGATACTGCGGCAGTTCCTTGTCGTCTTTCACGCCAAACACGACCGTGACCAGCGGCTCCGCTCCTTCCCAGCGGGCCAGACCGGCTTCATTGAACACATAAGGCGCTTTCTGCTCGAAGAGCTGCTCGACCGTGCGGAGGTGCTGGAACGCGCCGGCCAGCGTCGCCTCTGCGAGGTCGTTGTAGGCGCGGCTCATCCCAAGACGATCGAAGGCCGCAAGCAGATCGGTCAACGGCTTCGCCGTGTCTTTGAGCTGCTTGGTTTCATTCTGAACGTCCTGCTCGAGGTTGTTCGACGCCGGGACTGCAGGCTCGACCTTCTGCGCGTTCGAGATGAGCGAAACCATGTTGGCTTCCAGGCGATTCAACGCCATCACGCGCAGGCGGTTCTGCAATTCCGGGTTGAAGGTCGTCAGCCCGCCGGCGATGAACGCATTGTAAGGTTCCACGAGCTGCTGGGCCTGCTGCAAGCCGGGCAGATCCCAGGCGAAGCGCGATCCCTGCGGCGCCGCCGTCCGGATCCTGCGTCCGCTGGCCTGGGCCATGAACCGCTGATTGAGGAAATCTTCCAGTCCTTTGCGCAACGCCAGCAGCGCGGCGGACGGCTTCATCATGTTGTCGGCGGTCTGGAGAATCGGGCCGGTCAGCGAACTCTGGTAATTCTCGAGCGTGCTGCGCATCGAATCCACATTCTCGGCCGCCATGTCCTCGAGCTTCATGCGCGCAGCGGGGCCGAACAGGGTCGACATCTGGATGGCATCGAGTAGCGCCGCATACTCGGATCCAGGAGCGAAACCCGGCTTTCCAAGCCACGCCAGTTCGGGCTTTGAGAACGTCTGATTCAACTGATCGATGGTGCCCATGAGGGCCCGATAGGGCGCCGGATCGCTGTCGGCAGTGGTCGGCTCCTTCGCCAGCGTATCGAGTTCGGCCTGCAGCTCATCGAGCTGCATGACCGGCAATTCGCGGTCGGCGACGGCATCGAAAAACTTCTGTCCCAGCACCTGCTGTTTGTCGGCGACCGCTTGTTTTACCTTGTCGACATTGATGACGTCCTGCTGGCTGGCCTTGAGCGCACGCAGATAGAAATCGGCGTTCTCGTAGAAGGCAGGAGGAAGTTCCGTGCCGTAAATGAATTTCACCAGCTTGCCGAGCGTTGGGAGATCGCCCGATTCCGGCATCGCTTCGAAGTTGTACATCGTAATGTACGGTTCGAGCTCTTTGACGCGATCGACATAGCGGCGAAAGGTCTGGAATTCAGGCAACGAGGCCACGCCGGCCGGGTGATAGGCCGTATCGGCGGGGGGAGCGGGAGGCGCCATTTCCTGGGCTTCCTGAAGATGTTCGGTCAGATTGAGGTAAATGGATCCGAGAACGATCTTACTGAACGTCAGATTCATGGACTGGTCCAGGCGCTCATCCAGGCTGGTGAACCATGAACCCGGCAGCCAGAAGCTTCGCAACGTCGCGGCATTGATCTCCTCCATTCCCATCAGAATCTTGGTGGGATCGACGCCTTCGAGCCGCTGCAGAATTTCCGCCGCCGTCAGCTTGCCGTTGTTGGATTTTTCGACATCGCGAACCTGAGTCAGATCCTTTTCAACCTGCGCCATGACAGGCTCGAACGCCGCAGTCTCCTGTTGAAGCCGGTTTTTCGAGAGGAAGAGCGCGAGACTGCCGAACAGCAGAAACAGAATGCACGCCACCTGCCCGGCCAGCGCCCAGCGATTTCTGGCGAGAACCGACCGGAAGACCGGGTGCGCCAGCGGATGTTCCGGAAAGATTTTTTTCTCGAAAACATGCTTCACGAAGACCGGCTGAGGTTCGGCGGCGGCTCCGGCCGACGGCGTGTATTCGCCTCCCAGGGCGGTATTCACCGGAGCATCGAGCTGCGCGTCACCGCAGAAATATAGCCCGCGGAACAGAAAGCTTTCGTGGTGCGCGCTCTCCTTGAAAAGATGATTCAGGTAGCCGCGGACCGGCTCGATCAGAGTCTGGAACTCAGCGGGGAAAAGAAAAACGCCGTCTGAATCCTCGACCGTGTCGCTTTCCGCGAAAATTTCGATCTGAGTTTTATAGATCGTGTTGTTCAGATTCTTGAAGGCTTCATCCACCCAGTCCGGCACGTACGCGGCGTGCACCGAGTACGGATTCGACCACCCGAACATGTCGTCCCTGAGGTTCTTCGGAAGCTCGCTGACGTAGCTGCGGAATCCCGAAATGTGATCGCACTTCGTGATGAACACATAGACCGGGAAGGTCATGCCCAGCATCTTCTGGACGGACCACATTTTTTCGTAGATCAGATCCGCTTTGCGGCGGAGATCTTCGTTGCTGAGCTTGTTCGGTCCGATCAGGTCGTCGACCGGAATGGCGGCGATAAATCCGTCGATCGGACGTTCCGGACGATTCCGGCGGAGGAGCGACAAAAAAGTTCTCCAGCCGATATCATCGGACGCGCGGCCGTCATGCGACGAAACCATGCTGCCGTCGACGTCGAGCACGACGCCGTTGGTGAACAGCCACCAGGTCACCGGCTTTCGAAGCTCGAAAGGATCGCCTCCGACCCGTCCAAAGGGCTGCGGCAAACCGACGTGGTCCAGCAATGTCGTCTTTCCCGAGCCCGCTTCGCCGGCCATCACGAACCAGGGCACACGATAGCGGAAATCGCGGCCCGGAATCCGGTCCTTCAGCAGTTTAATGGCTTCCTTGAACGAATGCGGAAGAGCGCCGGAATGCAATCCGAAACGATGCTTGATCCGGGTCCACAAGCCGGGCTTGTGGGGAACTGCCGCGCCGGCAGAGGGCTCGGCGCTGTGGATCGCGGCGCCAGCCTTGCGGGCCGAGCCTTCAGCGCCTGCCCTGTATTTCTCGTACTGCTTGTCCAGCGCACCGCGCTGTTTCAGCGCGGTGCTCAGCGTCTGCGACGCGCTGCCTTTGCGCGAACTCCTGATGATCAGAATCACACTCGCGGCGATTGCCGCGATCAGGACTCCGACTGCGCCAAGGATGTACGGCAGAAATTTCGTCAGTTGCGCCATGTGCCTACCGCGACAGCGCTTCGATGCGAGTTGTAATTCTGTCCAGTTCCGCTGTCGAGTTCACCCAGATCGATCGCGAGATGAAGAAATAGACGACAACCATCACAGCCAGCAGAATGAACCAGAGCTTCACCTGCGGCACCTTGCGTCCGGCGCCTTCTTCGACCGTGTGAAGATACGCTTCCGGAAACAGCTTTTTCGTGTCCTTATGAAGCTCGGGCTGGCCGTGGAATATGAAGGTGAATAATTGCCGGCGATAGTAATCGATCCTGCCGCGGTCGTTGTTCGCCCAATATTTGCCGCGGAAGCCGAGCATGATGGCAAGCAGATAGATCGTCGCCAGGTCCTTGTACATCGGATCGGGCGTCTGCAGAAGACGGTCGAGCCGGTTGAAGAATTCTTCGCCTGCCACGCGGGTGCGGAACAGGCGGTATTCGATCAGATGCGTGTTCCAGGCCTCCTTGCCGATCCATTCGAGCTGGTGCAGGAGGATCTCGTCGGCGAGCGCCGCCATCACGTATTGCGCCTGGGTGTAGATCCCGGTGTAATCGGCCCCACGGCGTCCGGCGACCAGCGCCTCCTGTTCCATGACGGCGATCACGCGATCCGCGACCGCGATCGCCGCGCGCTCACCCGGCGTCTGCTCCGGCGCGCCGCCGGCATCGAGCGGCGTACCCGACTTGATCAGCCGCTTGAGCTTGATCATCTCGCCGTAGAAGTCGCGGAACTGGAGCAGAAGGAGAGACGTACTCTCTTCGACAGCGCTCATGGTTTGACGTACAGGATGATATCGGCGGGACGCTTCGCCTCTCCAGCCTCAGGATTGAATACTTGAAGCGGCTCGCCCAGCTCGATGTACAGCGGATCAAACTTCACCGAGTAGAGCGCGACTCCGGCCGTCGCCACCAGACCGAGTTCCTGATCCTTGTCGACGCGCTGGCGCTGCGGTCCGAGAATGCGGCGCGTCATCATTCCTTCGATGCGCGGCTGGGATCCGATGATGCTCTTCTCGAACCACTCGGCCACCGAATCTTCCGTCTGCCCGACATTCGCGCGCACGCCGATGGTTAATTTCTCACGCATCCAGACGGCGAGCAGAGGCAGGTTCCAGCGGCCCTTCTGGTACGTGAACGAGATCGCGTTGTATGCCTCGTGAATGAAATCGAGCATCTTGAACAGGAAGTCGCGAATCTGGATGAAGGTCGCCCGCAGATCGTCGTGATTGTACGGGGCAAGCATTGGCGGAACCATGCCGGGACCCAGCGAGGAAAGCTCTCCGGACACCAGGCATAAAGCCAGATACAGCGTCAACGGATGCGCCGCTCCCGTATAAAGCGCGGCCTCCAGATGAGGCAAGCCCAGGACAAGCGACTTGATGGTCTCCTTCATTTCCACGAACGCAGCGCCTTCGGTAGCGAGCGCCGGCGAGCGGGTCTGCTCCGAGAGAAAGACCGCCTTCTGCCGCAGACGCCTCGCTACAGAGGAACACATATCACCCAGAGGAGAATGGAGCGGAACCTGAACCGTGGGCGTGATGAAGTCCGTCAGCGTGTAGGTCTCGTCCTTCAACGAAACCTGGGCCACAGGAAATCCGGAATACTTCTTCGGAATCGAGTCTCCCGCAACAATACTCAGCTTCGGCCGCAGCCGCGGAATCCGCAGTTCGCTTTCGCCGGTATTCTCGTCGACGGTGGGAATGCCTTCGATCGAGCCGTAGCGGGGAAGATCGCCTTTGATGGGAGGTTCGCCCAGTTTCCGCGAAGCTACAACAAGATTGAGCGTCACCGGATGCTGCTTCATGTCGTCCGCCATTGGCGTGAGATCGAGTTCCAATGCGTCCGATTCCTGGCTGTCGCGTGAAACGACCAGGCCATCCGGCATAATCCCTTCGAGTTCCGTGATGCGGTAGGTGCCGCTGACAAGGAGGACCGTATCGTGCCTGAGATGCGTCAGTCCCCAGTGAAACGGAGCCACCATTCTCAGGTGATACGACAGCAGCTCTTCCTGGCGCAGACTCAGTTGCTGGAAATGCTGCGGCGCCAGCAGCATTCCTTCATGCCACTGGATCGCCTCGGGAAGTTCATGCGCGCCGGCCATCTCGACTTACTCCTGCTTCGCGGTGAAGGCCCGCTCGCCTAAATCGATCGTGACATTCTTATAGGGATCCAGCTTCGCGCGATTGTCGCCAGGCACGATGTAATTCGCAAAAACCAGGGCCGCTCTGGCGCTCGGCTTCAGCGGAAGTTTCTGGTCCTTGACCCTCTGGCCTGGAATCCATTCCCAGTACCAGGAATCAAACCCCTTCGGATTGTCCTGGCGAAACTGATCCCGATTCATGAACCAGTCTTTTGCGGCCGTCTTTGTCAGCATCTCCAGCAGCTTCTCGTCATATACGAGCAAAAATTCCACCGCGACCGGATTGTTCATATTGGCGTTCGGCGCGACGTGCGCGCGGAATTCGATGTCGCCGCCAAACAATTTCCGGGTCCGCTCGACATTTTTCCGGACTGCGCACGAGCCTGTTCCCAGCAACAGAACTGTCGCAAGGAAGACAAATCGCCCCGCTCGTTTCCTCATGTCGTGCAAGTCTTTTGCAATCCGGGCCTTAACGCGTTGGCAGTATATACCGTCCTCGGAAAGCCCGCAACATCTAGTAGCTACAGATCAAACGGGTTCAACGGATTGAAGCGCGTTGGCGTGGATTTCTTTAGCGCCGGAGGCGCGACATTCCTACGATGCGTTGAAGATAATTTGTGAATCGGACCTCCCGATACTTCAACATTTCCGAGCGGGCCTGATGAATCTCCTTCGCTTGCTTCGCAACCCAGGAATTTCCCCGGTCAACAACCTGACGCAGCCGGTCTTTCCGCTGCTCCAGCCGCCGGTGGACGGCATCGCGTTGCAATTCCAATCGCTGGTGACGCCGGTCGCGAGTCTGGCGGATGCCCAGGATTTTATTCCGGGCGCGCCAGCGAACGAACGATTCGGAACGGTGAATCGCACGGCGTTCCATGTCGTATTTTTTGCGGATACGCAATCGGTCCTCGGATGAAATGGTCTTTGGTGGCCCCGCCTGAGACAGTTCCTCGGCATGTTTCCGCCATTGCTCGAATTTCTTCCGTTCCCTTCCCCGCAACCCTTCCGCACCGATATTCGCAAGAAATGCGCTTTCCAACAGAAAGTCATCGTGCTGGGCCTGCAGCCGCAACAATAGCCGGGCCGCCTCACTGGCTTCCGCAACTTCGAGCGTCTTCCGGCGGACATTCAGCTCATCGATCCACGATGCCAGCGTGCGTTTGACTTCGGCAATGCGGTCCTGCTGCCGGCGAACCCGGGCGCCATCCTTTGCCGTCAACCGCGCCATTTCCTGCGCTTCCTTCAGATCGACCGCGGACATCCGCTTCGCCACGCGGCCGACGCCGAACCGGAGAGCATTATGACGGTAACGCTTCAACTCCAGCAGGAACCACACCGCCAGTTTCGCGCGGACTTCATCCATCGCGATGTAGGAAAAGCCAAGACACGTTGCCGTACACAGAAGCCCCGCCAACACGACCACGCCGGTTTCCAATCCGGGCAGAACTCCGCGGGCCGCAAGCGCGATCAGCGCCACCATGAAAGCCGCGTAAGAAACCGTCAGCGCCCGTTCCGGCGCCACCGGCGGGTGCAGAGGAATGGCATCCGGCAAAGTCACCGGTCCCTCTATAGCGCTGCCCCCCGCGTGAATGACAGAAGGCGTTTCAGCGGGCCGGTCTTCGCTAGCGGCGGCCGGTTCGATGGCAGGCGCCCGAACGGCCGCCGGCTTTGGCTGTACGAAAAGATCGAGCTGATTCTCGCGCGACCAGCCCGGCAGCGGAACGTGACGCGGCGTGCGCTTCCTGGCGGGCGCGCCGATGACATCGGCCGGCGATGCGATCGACGAGAGCCGCATCCCCAGATAAGACGTGAACAGCGGCAGATATTTCTGAACCCGATCATCCGCCACGTGCTGCAGATTCCGCATCAGGCGTGAAAACCGCGGCTGATCGAAGTCTTCCTTCTGAAAGAGTAGATGCTCCTCGCCGCCGCCGTACCGCCGCCACAGACTCGGATCGATACTGAGCGCCGTCAGCGTGAGATAGACCGCCCAACCCGAAAAGTTGTCGACGTGTGGACCGAAGTCCTTCTCGGTTCGCGCGGGATGCTGATAGTTGCGATGGCCCACTTCATGACTGACCGAACCTGCGAAAGCCGGCACGAACATGCCGTCGTAGTCGATCAATCGGAAATCTCCGTCCGCAATCAGCACATTTCCGTGTTGAAGGTCGCCGTGGGCGATGCCGTGCTTCTTCAACGCGGAAAGCATTTTGAGCCAGCGCTCCGCCAGATTCGCCAGCGCCGTCGGCTTCTGGAGATTGGCTTCGATGACTTCCTGAAACGTGGAGCCTTCGATCCACTCCATTTTTAATACGGGATACCATCGGCCCCGCACCCGAATTCCCTTCTCCAGAAACCGGAAATCGACCGTATAGGGAAGTTTCGCGGTTTCAAGCTGGCGGCCGATTTCCTCATAGCGCTGTTTGTGATCGGAGAAATCGCGAAGGAAGCAGCGAACGGCCCAGCGCTTCGATCCGGTGCGGATGCTGTAGACGCTTGCAAAACCGCCGGTGATGGGCCGTGGAAGCCCGAGCGCCGTGACATCGGAAATCCCGTCGCGCAGGTCGGGATCGTCAAAGTTCAAGCGCGGGCTTTGAACCGCTTCGTTGTAATCCTGGGGCGTCGGCCATGCTGCGGCCTGAGGCAGTACCTTCATTGGACTGAGATCCTCAGCAGCGTGACGTCGTCGTTTCTCATGCCCGCATCGCGCAGGGACTCGATCGATTCCTCGAACTCGCCTGCACAGCTGTAGGCGCGGTCGATGACCGCGCTTGCGCGCTCACAGAGCGCGCCTACAGTGGAACACTGCAGAAACCAGCACGCGATCGCATCCGTCATCAGGTAGAAGACATCGTTCGGCTGCCAGGTACCCTGCGCCCGGCAAATGTGCGCAAGCTCGTCGTTCCAGTTTCGCTTGTTGCTTGAAAGCAGCGGCGGGCGGTTATTGAAGTCTCCGGCCTCCGTCATCGGAAAGGCGGTGAGGAGACGGCCGTCTCTTACCTGAAACAGGCAGCTGTCGCCGATCGCCGTCGACTGCCACGTACCTTCCAACACCGTCAACCCGAGCACTGTGGCGAACGCTCCATGGCTCAGCTTCTCTTCGGCGTACCATGGCAGCGCCGCTTTCCCGATCGACGAATTCCACTGCTGCTCGAGCTGCGGCAGATGCTTCCGGATCTTTTTTTCGCTGAGATAATCGCGGCAGTAGGCGCGCGTCAGAAGCTGCGCCCACGAACGCGCAAACGAGGTTTCCGTTGCGCCATCCGCTACGGCAAAGCGGAACAACTTCGAGTCGAGGTCCAGCGGCGCGGGAGGCCAGAACGCATCTTCGTACTCTTCAGCGGTATTCCCGCGTTTCGGAGTCCAGAAAATGCGGAGCGAAATCCGCATTTCATCGAAGACTGGTCGGCCGCGTTCCGATATCGAGAAACCGGATGACCGAGACCATGTCTCCGTTGAAAACAAATCCGCGAGGAGAGCTTCCGACCGGAATGCCTTCCTCCATGGCGATGTTCTTCATGTAATCCGGAAGCGGGCTCGACATGCGGAAGAGATTCCGCGCGTAATCATCCGGCAGCATGGACTCATCGCCCGGAAACTCAATCGGCGATGCCGGAGTCGATGAAACGTGGATATTAAAAAGGAGGAGCTGGCCGTCTTCGGTTTTCAGATCTTTGAGCGCCATGGCGGCGCCGGCCGGGTCGCCGTCGGTTGCGGCTCCATCGGTAATGTTGATGACAATCGGAGGGAAACTTGTCGGCTGCTCGTTCACCCAGCGTCCCAGGATCGATTGGGCCCGGCCCATCGCCTGACACATCGGCGTGCCGCCGCTGGCGATGGAATCGAACCAGACGGGGAATTTGATCGTCTGGTCGACCAGGCCGCCCGCCCCGTCATCGATTTTCTTGGCGCGTTCTTCGACACGCGCCGGCTGGTTGGCGATTTCTCCGATTGGAACAAGTTCTTTGCCGGCAAGCGGGCCGCTGAAAGCCGGACCGACGGCCGCGCCATAACCGATCACGCCGACGTCGTAGTAATCGCGCACGCCTTCCGATTTAGCGCACTTCAGCACGAGGTTCTGGAGCAACCTGTTAATAATGGTGGAAAGCGCTTCGGCCTTGCTCTTGCCCGCCTCTCCTCCCCAACCTTCCTGCATCGATCCGGACTGGTCGATGAGAAAAATAAAACACGACGGTTTTACTCTGCTGATCTCTGCAACGTAGGACATGCGTAGCCCTCCATTTTCATTCTTAACACCGGGAGGGGGACAGGGGAGGTCCATTTACTTGGTTCTATTGGAAATTCGAGGTTTCGACAGTGGAAATTGGAAATCTGGAAGACACCCCGGCTATAGAACGTCGTTTTGCCTGAGAAACTCGCGGATCGTGGCGAAGATCCTCCGGCGTTCCTGCGGCGTGAAATTGCCGTGTTTGCCGCCGGCAATAGTCAACAACTGATTGGGCACGCCTGCTTTCGCCAGAGCGTCATGAAGCCGGACGGCATGGTCATAAGGAACCGTCGTATCGGCGTCACCGTGAATCGTAAGAATCGGCGGAAGTCCGGGCCGGACATGTGTCAAAGGTGAAACCCGATGCGCCATCGCTTCGCGGTCCGGCAGGCCGCCGAGCCATTGCATCGCGGCAGGCGCGCGGTGCGGCCCTTCGATCACATCCTGAACGTCCGTAATGCCGTACCAATTGATGATGGCAGCGGCCGTGGGAAGCTGCATTCCCGTAATGAGAGCGAGGTGTGCGCCTGCGGATTCCCCGGTAAGCACGATGCGCGCTGTATCAATGCCGTATGTCTTTGCATGGCTACAGACAAACCGCAGTGCGCATAAGCAATCCTCGACAGCCGCAGGCGCAAGGGCGGCCTGCGCGAGACGATACTCGACATTGACAACGTTCAATCCCATCTCGAACCACGGAACAAGCGACAGCAAGGAGGCCTCTTTGGAACCGGCCGCCCAAAACCCGCCGTGCATGAAAACGACCGTGGGTTGCGGGCCCGCGGCATCGCTCCGCTTGTAAACATCGAGCTTCACTTCGTCGTTGCCGGCAGTGAAATACGTCAGGTTCGGGAAGACCAGATATTCGTTCGCGGCATACGCGGCCCACACCGGGGGCGGCAGCAACCGGCCAAAGGCAGGCACAGCAGCCGCCAAAGACAGCCAGAGGCGGCCGATGAGGCGGCGCATTTAATCGTGGCGTAACGCTTGAATCGGGTCGAGCTTCGCCGCACGGGACGCCGGGTAGCTGCCGGCAACGAGGCTAACGATCACAGAGAATGCGATCGCGCTCGCGATCAGCCACGGAGGCAGAGAGAAAAGCGTGGCGGGAGTTCCGCCCTGGCTTTCGATGTAGAGGTTCGCCCCGAAGTTGATGCCGCGCCCGACGATCCAACCGATCGCGACACCGGCGAGTCCTCCCAGAATCCCAATCACGGAAGCCTCGAGCAGAAAAACGCGCCGGATGTGTTCATCGCTGGCGCCGATCGCCTTCATGATGCCGATTTCGCGCGTTCGCTCGAGAATGGACATGACCATTGTATTGACGATGCCTAACGAAGAGACGACCAGAGCAATCGAGCCGATCAGACTCAAAACGATGTCAAAAAGGATAAATGCGCTCTTGGCGCCGCGGAGAGCGTCATTGACGGAAAGCGCGGCATAGCCCATGTGCCGGAGACGGTCTTCGACGTCCTCCGTCGATTTCGCCTGTTTCACCTTCACGGTCACTGTTCCGTAAGTCTTCGCCGGCGACGGATTGCGCAGAATCGATTGCACATCGGTAACGATCGCGGCATCGATTGTCTCAGCGAGACCTATGGGAATCATGACCGCAACATTCGGTCCGAAACCGCCGATTGGAACACCTCCAGGTTCGCGCTCTACGATTCCGACAATACGGCACTGCAACTCCGCGCGCTGCACATTAAAGGCGGCAGCTGCATCGGCCGGCGAGTCGTTGGTCCGCGAGGCGGCGTACGAGAGCGTCGCCGTTTTGCCGATCAGGCTGCCTGGAGTCTGCTCCGCGATTTGCTTCGCGATATTGAGACTCAGCATGCAATCGCGATCGGAATTACTGGTGAAAAACCCGCCGTAAGAGAATGTCTGGAAGGTGCCTTCGCTTTTTGAAGACATCGGGACGCCGGCCAGCGCCACTACCCGCGAAAAGTCGCCGATCGTC
>DASXLG010000331.1 GCA_036496425.1 Terriglobia bacterium
GATCTCGATCGGGCTGATCGTCGACACGAGCCGCAGCATGGAAACGACCATGAACGCGCTGAAAGGCGCCGCCGAAAGCTTTGTGTTGGGGATGTACCCGGAGGACGAGTCGTTCATTGTGGCCTTCGATATGAAAGCCACGCTTATTCAGGGTTTCACGCACGACCCCGAAAGACTATTCAATGCGGTCCAAACGGTTAACGCCGGAGGAAGTACGGCATTGATACGCGGCCTGATCCAGGCGCGGAAAACAATGGCTCAGGCTCAAAATCCGAAACACGCACTTATCGTGATCAGCGACGGTGGCGACTCGTTCTCCGGCGAACGGGAAATCGCCGGCTTCGAAGAACAACTCGACGGAGCCGATGTCTTGATTTATCCGGTTCAGCTGCAGGATCTCGACGAGACCAATACCCTCACGAAGTTTGCCCGTCAGGCTGCTGTTTCGGTCGATGGTGCGCATAGCGCGCCCGCTGCGTTTCGTCCCGATCTGGCGAAGCAGCTGATGGAGTCGATGGCCAGCCAAAGCGCCGGCAAATATTTCTACGTCAAAATGACTTCCCTGCCCGGTCTCTTATCGCGTCTGCTTAGCCGGACCTTCGAAGACATATTCACCGAACTACGCGGCCAATACACGATCGGTTTTTATCCCGGCTCCGATGAATCGACCAGCGGCCGGGTCCGCGTCCGAACGGTGAATCCGAATTATCATGTCCGGACAAGCGCACCGCACTCGCGGAAGCCTGCCGAAACCGACACGGATCCGGATCCTTATGAAACCGCTCTGCTGACCGCCGATTCCGCGAGACGGCACGGCGAAACCGCTGAAGCCATGCGCGCTCTGGAACATGCGACGATTCTAAATTCGTCGGATCCGCGAGGTTTCAGGGAACTCGCTGGTTTGTATGTCACCCAGGGGCGATTCCAGCAGGCCCTGGATGTTCTCAATAAGGTGCAGTCCCTGAATGCATTGAATGGCGCCGATCATCTCGCTTTCGGAACCGCACTGATGGAACTCGGCGATCCGAGCGACGCGCAGGCGCATTTTACCGAGTCGCTGAAACTCGCTCCCGGCAATCCCCAGATCTATCTCCGGCTGTATAACGTGGACATGAACCAAAACAGGCCCGGCGATGCGCTCGCTATTCTGGAAGACTACTTGAACCGCTTCCCCGATGATCCGGGCCGCGCGGCCGCCATCGAACGAACCGATAAACTGCGAATACTCTTAAAAGCAAACTGAAATCGGCCCGATCGCCAATTTCCAACCTCCAATCTCGAATCTCCAATAGAACCAACGCGCAAACCGCATCGTCCTCGTCTTTTTCTGTGGTATTGTTCGGCGCCATGTGGCAGCAAAACTACACACCGGTAGCGAATAGTCTTTTCTGGTCGGCGATCGTGGCGGCGGTCCCGATTTTCGTTCTGCTTTTTCTGATCGGTATCCGGCGGAAGCCGGCATGGATGGCGTCTCTGGCGGGACTGGGGACTGTCGTCCTGCTGGCCGGATTTGTGTATCGGATGCCCGCAAACATGCTGTTGGAATCCGTTCTTTATGGGGCCGCAAATGGCCTGATGCCCATAGGTTGGGTGGTATTTTCGGCGATTCTGCTTTATCGGGTGAGCGTCGAGAGCGGGCGATTCGAAGTACTGAAGGATTCGGTCGGATCGTTGACGGACGATGGACGTCTTCAGATGCTGTTGATCGCTTTCGCCTTTGGCGCATTCATCGAAGGCTGCGCCGGGTTCGGTACGCCGGTCGCTGTAGCGGCAACCATGCTGACCGGCCTGGGCTTTTCTCCGTTTCTCGCCGCAGCAGTCTGCCTCGTGGCGAATACCGCGCCGGTCGCCTTCGGCTCGATTGCCACGCCGATTATCACGCTCTCTCGAACAACGGGATTGCCTCTCATGCGGCTCAGTGCCGGAGTCGGCCGGATTTGCGCTCCGGTATCGCTGTTTATTCCCGCATATATGATCGGCGTCATGTGCGGCTGGCCGGGGCTCCGCGGTGTTTTACCCGCCGCGGCCATTTGCGGCGTGACCTTTGCCAGCACCCAGTTTCTGATTTCAAATTTTGTCGGGCCCGAGTTGACCGACGTTTTGGCTTCGGTAATGGCCATGGGAGCACTGGTCGTGCTCTTTAAAGTATGGAAACCGCGTGACCATTTCGATTTCGGACATGTGGCGCCGGCGAAGGTCAGCCATAAGTCGCGCGACATTCTCCTGGCATGGTCTCCATTCATATGCCTCGTCATTCTTGTTTTGTTGTGGGGCTATCCGGCTTTCAAAGCGCACCTGACCGCACACGACATCGCGATCAACTGGCCCGGGCTGCACAATCAGGTGCAACGTGTCCCCCCCGTTGTGGAAAAAGTCGGAGGGTATGGCGCCGTCTACAATTTCCAGTGGTTGTCGGCTTCAGGGACGGCTTGTCTCTTTGCCGCCATCCTGGGCGCGCTGGTCGTCGGACTGCCTCCCGCCAAATTCGTCAAGGCATTAAAGGATACATGCCGTCAGCTCGCTCTCGCAGAAATGACTCTGGCCGCGGTCCTGGCATTGGCCTTCGTGATGAACTATTCGGGCGCAACGGGCACCCTTGGTCTCGCATTCGCCGCCACCGGCGCCGCGTTTCCGCTGTTCAGCTCTGTGCTGGGCGCTATCGGTGTGTTTCTGACCGGCAGCGATACCTCGGCAAACGCGCTCTTCGGCACGCTTCAGGAAGTCACGGCGACCAAGCTTGGAATGAATCCGGTTCTGATGGCGGCAGGAAATTCCGCTGGCGGAGTGATGGGCAAGATGATCAGTCTGACGAGCATTGCCGTCGCGGCGGCGGCCACCAGCATGAAGCGCGAAGATGAGAGCCGGCTGTTCGGCTTCACCTTGAAGCACAGCGTTTTTCTGACGCTCATCGTCGGGATTGTCGTGATGTTTTATGCCTATGTCGCGCCGCAGCTGGCGCCGTAAACCAGGTTTAGCCGCAGATGACGCGGCTGAATCTACTGCAGCACTTCTGTTCCGACCGCCAGGTTCATCTGGCTTGCCGCGGTCATGTACGAACCAACGAGGTTCAGGTAACCGAGCTGGACGGTGCGGTAGTCCTGCTGGGCCTGAAGAAAATCCAGTAACGATGCACCGCCTCGCTGGTACGCAAACGAAATGGTGTCGCGGACGCGCACGGCCCGTTCCAGATAATTGTTTTTGTAGGTGCGCAGCAGGGTAAGGTTTCCGCCCAACGTCGAATACGCGGAGTCCACGTCGCTGTACACCTGTGCCAGGGCCGCCGCCTGCAATCGTTGGTTTCGTGTGATATCGAGCTGAGTTCTCTGCTTTTCTCCCTGGTTTCTGTCGAAGATCCTAAGCGGAATGGACACGCTGAATCCGATGTAATCGAGCGGCGGATTGCGTCCTCCGTCGACGCCGAATGTTGGATCTGTTGAGCCGTTTGCGACCGCGAGATCGTGATCGACCTTCGCTTTTTCCACCGCCTGGACGGCCGCCTTCAAATCGGGCCGCGTGTTGAGCGCCGTCATGCGGAACTGACCGAGCGGCATGAGCTGGTCTTGAAAATCGAACACCCCGGCAATGTCGAACTGTTCCACCGGAGTCCGGTCGTCCAGCAGCATCAGCAGCTGGATCTTGGCATTGCGCAAAGCCACGATGGCGTTCTGCACATCGCTTTCGAACTGGGAGCGCTGCAGTTCGAGACGGTCAAGGTCGATTTGCGCAATATCGCCGGCGCGAAATCGCTCGCGGCTGACATTGAGGACGTTGTCATAGTAGGACAGATTGTCCGTGACCAGCTGATATACGGCCTTCGCCTGGAGCGTCTGGACAAAAGCATTCCGCAAATTGAACAGCAGGTTTCTTTCGAGATCGGCCTGCTGCGATTGCGCAACCTCTGTCCCCCTCCTGGCGCTGTCGAGGCGCAATTCACGCTTGTTCCTGCGCTCATGGAGGTAGCTCGCGGAAAAAGCCGAAAGCAAGTTCGCGAACGGCGTGAAGGGCCCGCCCGAAAAAAGCGTGACCTGATCGCCAAGGAGGGAGAAATCCGGATTGGGACGCAGGTAAGCTGTGACCTCGTCCGCCCTGGATTCATCGATGTTGAGCTGGCCGGCAAGCAGCGTCGGATTCGCCGCTTCCAGCTTGTCTTTAAGCTCTTGCCAGGTCCAGGTTTTCGCCTGCTGGGCGAGCGCGCATTCAGCAAGGCCGCAGACGATCAAGAGAGCTGCGGTCCAGTGCAATAGGAATCGCTTTGTCATCGTTTATACCTTTAACGTGTCGCCGTCGCGTGCAACGAGCGCATACAGGACGGGCGAAAGAAATATCGAGAGAAGCAGACGCGACGCCAGGCCGCCGACAATGACGATCGCGAACGGTCGCTGCGAATCACTGCCGATTCCGGTCGAAGTGGCCGCCGGCAGCAGACCGAAACAGGCAACCAACGCGGTCATCATGATCGGGCGCAGCCGCAGCAGCGCGGCCTGAAGGGTTGCTGTCGGGATGTCGAGACCTTCGAGGCGAAGCTTGTTGATGAACGAATACAGGATG
>DASXLG010000332.1 GCA_036496425.1 Terriglobia bacterium
GGATACTCCATTCTGCCTATACAAACCAGTATCCCTATCCCGCGGCTGGTCTTCTTATCCGATGTCGTCGTTCTGAGGGTGAGAATCTCGAGGCAAATTACCCTGACAGCGATGACGCAAATTATCGTGGCGCGTTACACCCAGCAACCGGCTCAGATGCTGCTGGCCTTGCTTTCGATCTGCTGCCGGCCCGCGGATTCCGAGCCGTGATCCCAACCAGCCCCACAATGTTGGCGAGCATAACAACTGCGCCCGCCATCGCCGCAGGCTGCGCCATTCTTCGCCACCCCTGCGCCGAAATGCAAACTGATGGCGCGCGCCGCTTCCTGCAAATCAAATGCCGATACAATGCTTCGATGATCACTGTCCCCGCATACCAACGCCACGGATGTAGCCAATCCGGCAACCGGCTCATCGTGTGACCACAATCCCGGCACAAATACCGCCGTACCCAAATCACGATCCATCCGGCACTCAGACCGCAGACCTGACGCCTGTAGAGACCATGTCCTTGCACGCGTACTCGTCCGCCATCCCTCGCCACTTGCCCGCATTGCGAACAAAATCGCGGCCGAAGATCCTCAACCGACGGCGCGCCCTCACCTCGCGCGCATAGTTGCTCGACGCAACACTGAAGCTGTGTAGAATGACCACCGTCTCTGTCGGCGGTGATTCAGGCTTGTCTCTGTGCCAAGAAAAAACTGGCCGCAATCACCGCCTTTCCGTCCAAAACAACCGGCGATCATCCTACCCAAATCTTCCAATCGTTGTCTTTTGCGGCGGCCTCTGGCAGGAAATCTTCGATTCGGAACGACCTTACTCCCTGAACTGGGATGCGTGCGGAACTGTTCCTAAACCTGGTTCAATTGACGGCGTTACAAGGGTATTGGTGATGAGCCCTGTCGAGTTCGATTGCACGGGGTTGTTGTGGTGCGATTACTGTGGCGGATAGCCTGAATGCGTCAACGTAACTACTGGCTGGTAATTTGCCTACGTCTCCTGTTCGGAGTCCCTAACCCCCAGCTCCCGAACTGCTTCCAGCCGCTACTTCCCGTGTTGGTGACAACGTTGAGATATGTATTCATGAGTCCCGTGAAGCCCGCCTTAAAAGTCAGTGCGAAATCCACGTCCAGCGTGTTGCCAAAAGTGCTGCCCGACGACCCGATACCGCTCAAGATACACTGGCTGTTCTGTACCGTCGCGACGCTGCCTTGCTGAACCGGTCCGAGCCAATTGCGGGCAGTGTCGTCCCTCAGATAGAAGTTCCCACTAATGCGTTCCCACATAGCGGTGCATCCCGGAACTCCGCCCGGATTCCCCGCTACCATGATCATGACTTGCTGGATATCACCATATCCCAACGCATCGTAATAGGAGGCGGCAAATACCTGGCTCACTCCTCCGCCCGAGGCTGGCGTCTCTGAAATAGCTCGCGCGGCGGCGGGCGAACTCAACAGAATGCTTATTGTATTGTCGACGGAATTGGTTACTGCCAGGTCGGTCCTGCCATCGTTGTTGAGGTCACCCACGATGATTCCTGACGGGCTCGTTCCCACGGTATATGAAGTCGGAGACTGAAACGTTCCGTCACCGTATCCGGATAGTACGTTCACCGTGCTGGTGAGGCTGTTCGTCACCGCAATATCGACTGTGCCATCGCCGTCGAGATCCATAACAGCCAAACTGGTGAGGCCGGCGCCCGCTGCGTATTGGACGGCTGGTGAGAAGGTCCCGTTGCCCAGGCCAAGAAGAACGCTGACGGTGTTGGTAATCGGACTGTTTCTGGGACCCTTTCCGCTGGCTACGATGAGATCGGCTACGCCATCGTTATTCAAATCGGCGATGGCGACCGCTCTAGCCTGCAGCCCGACAGAGTAAGTTACCTCGCTTTGAAGAGTGCCATTGCCGTTTCCCAGTAGCACCCCGAGCTTTCCGGTATCGTTATCGACGACGGCAACATCCGACTTTCCATCGCCATTGAAATCGCCGATCGCCAGGCCGGTCGGAAGAGAACTCGTTACATTTGATCCGTAACCGACGGCTGTCGAAAAGGTTCCGTTCCCTTGTCCGAGCAATATCACGACGTTGTTCCCTGCGTTGTAGCAGGCCACGGCCAGGTCTGGAAATCCATCGGCGTTAAAGTCACCGACTGCAATGCCGAAGGAAAACCCGCCGGTATTGTAGTTCACCGCCGTTCGAAAGGCGCCGTCGCCGTTGCCTAGCAAGATGCTGACATTGCTGTCGGTGTAATTAGACACCGCCAGATCGGGTTTGCCATCCAGATTGAAATCGCCAATCGCGATAGCTACAGGGCGTGAACCGGCCTGGAAGGTGTTGGGAACCTGAAATGTTCCATCGCCCTTTCCCAGAAACACGCTGACATTCGGCTGAGAGAGGTTTCCATAATCGGCGACAACCAGGTCAAGAATGCCATCGTTGTTGAGATCCGCCGCGGCGAGGGCCTGAGGATCGGCTCCCGTGGCGTAACTGCCGGCCAACTGCGGCGGGGAACCCACAAGAGGCAATATCTCGTGAACAATCTGCGGTGAAGTGGCTGCGGACAAGAAAGTGATTCGACCCCAGAGAGCGTGCGTCCCGGGTGAAAGAAAGACGTTAGGCAGCGTTGCCGTCCCACTCGTCAGGTGCACGATACCGAGGAGCGTCCCGCCATCGTAAAACTCCACCAAACCTAGCGTTGTATATGGCTGGGCCGTCGCGGTGATCGCCAGCGCCTGGCCGAATCGCGAAGGGCTCGCTGGAGATACGGTTAAGTTGAGTGAGGGATTTGTTGAAGAATTGGTGGATGGAATATAAGTAAGCCCGCTGAGCGTAAACAGCGCCCCCACTGTTCCGCTGACCTTGACGGTCTTGATACCGGGATTCGAGATTTCCAGAAGCGACGTCGAACCCGCAACGCCATCCGTATTCGCTGATCCCGATGCACCTCCCGCGAGCTGATTGTTGACGTCGAACGCCAGCGCTGCGATTGGAGTGAGGCTGGTGTACCACATCGACAAGGACTGGACCGTAGACGCGAAGGTGATTGTAATGGTGGAATCGACGGGGTCCCAGATCACCACATCGCCGGCGTGTGGCGGATACGCTGCATTATTGTAACCACCGAAGCGCGAGACGCTCAGGGCCGTCACATTGGGCCCGAAGGTCACACCCGGGTAGTGGCTGCCGATATTCTGGCCGCCGCTATTGATAAAGTAATTATTCGGCAGCGTTGCAAAGTTGAGCGTGGTCTGGCCAAAAGCTATACCGGGAACGAGCACAAACAAAAGGACCACAATTCTCGCGCTCACTGCAGCCCCGGTTCGCAGCCATTCGGCGCTGACGTACACGGCGTGTTCGTCGTCAGGTGTGCCTCCCCTGCGCCAAGGCCGATTCCGCCGGAGATCACCCAGATATCACCAGAGCGAGCGTATTGAAATTCAAAAATACCGGTAGTGAAAATGTAGGTATCAAATTTGCCCGATAAGTCCGAGACGTCGTGAGCATTAGTAAGGAAGGTAGAGAGTCCGAAGCTGACTCCTGTTCCGCTCACCGCATTGACATTCCCGGCCTCATCCGGCGTAACCACGGACGAGTTCCCCGCGAACGCTCCACCCTGAACGAATGCGCCGCTGCTCTTCTGGCCGTAGGAATCGACAAAATTCCCGACGCCGGCTCCGCCGATCACCGCGAAGTTACCAACATTTGAATATGCGGTGCCGCCGACATTCACGCCGCCACCGCAAATTGGGGTGGATCCAACGTGCAGGCATGCTGAGTTCTCGGCAGTCGGGTCCCAGGCAGGAAAAATCGGTTCTGCCGACAAACCGTAAGGATCGCGAAACCCGAGTGGGTTATTACGTGCGTAAACGTACCTGTTTCTGTCCCACGGACTGGCGGGGGCCCCTTCCACCCGGTCCTGTGACAGAAAGCGGCCCGTTGTGGGGTCATAGTAGCGCGCGCGAAGGTAATAGAGCCCTGTGGCGCTGTCGAACGCCTCGCCGGCCCACTTGTATTTTTCCTTCGTACCCAGCGGGTCAGCGGGCGTCTGGAGAGTTCCCCATGCATCATAGGCGTAGTTCCCCTTTAGCGCGCCGGAGCTATTCACCACGTTCACGATGCTGCCGATTCCATCGATGCCGGTGTATTGAGTGCCCGAAGCGCTGCTCAGTCCGATCAAAGAGCGGCCGTACTGGTAACTGATTGGGCCGTCCGGGCCCTGCTCGCTGATGACGGCCGATGGTACGCGGGCGGGATCTGTTATGTAGGAATATGTTCCGGCGCTAACCTGCTGTGATAACCGGTTTCCGTCGCCGTCATAGTCGTACTGAACGCTCCCGCCGTTCCCCGAGACCGAAACCAAACGCCTGGCCGAATCCCACGAATACGCCGTCGCTCCGGCCGGCGTTAACTTCGAAATCATGCTCCCGTTTCCATCATAACTGTAGGCATTGCCACCCCCGGTCAGCATCTCGTCGGCATCGTCATACGTATAGAACAGGCTCTGGGCCGGGGACGTCACCTTGATCCGGTTACCAACCGCATCGTAATCGTATTGAACCGTTTGTCCCGTCGCGTTGGTCACCGAGGTCAAGCGATACAGCGCGTCGTATGCATACTTTGTAGTCGAGTGCAGATCCTGGTTGAACGGCGCGGTCGGTCCGGAGAACGAGACTTGAAGTCGATTCCCCACATTATCGAGCGAATACCCGAATGAGCTGAGTACCGATTGTCCCGGTATGGTGCCGGTGAACGTAGTCACAGCCGTCAGGCGGTTCGCAACGTCGTAGCCGAACTCACTAGTCAACGGGCCAGGCATCGTGACGGATACGAGTTTGTTCGCCTGATCGTAGCTGTAGCTCGTAATCTGATTATTCCAGTCGGTGACTTGCGTCACATTGGAAGCTCCGTCGTATTGATACAGTAGGCTCCGTCCATCCGGGTAAGTGATCGCCGTGCGGCGTCCGATCGGGTCGTAAGCGTAGCTGATGGATACGCCGTCGAACCGGGTAATCCTGGTAAGCCGGTTCACCGCGTCATAAACATAAGCCGTGGTCCCGCGGCGGTCGGTGATGGAAACTCGGTTTCCGTCGGAGTCGAACGATTGCGACACGGAGCTACCATCCGGATATCGAATTCCGACCAGCCGGTTCAGGGCATCGTATGTGAACACGTTTGTCGCCTTATTGCCGTCGGTTACGCTGACGGCATTGCCTGCGGCATCGAATGTTTTCGAGGTCTGCCGGCCGAGCGGATCGGTAATTCGGATCAGTCGATTGGCGGCGTCGAACGTGTAGGAGCGGTTCTTCCCTCGGGCATTGGTATAAGTGATGCGGTTGTTATTTCCGTCAAATGCAAATTGCGTCTGCTGTCCCAATGCATCTGTGACTCGGACGAGATTGTGAACGCCGTCGTAAGTGTAGGCGGTGCTCTGGCCGTTCGCGTCCGTAATGCCGGTGATGTCGTGCATGGCGTCCCAATTGAAAACGGTGCGCAGTCCCAGGGGATCGGTTAGGACTACAAGGCGATCCAGGTTGTCGTATTGATATTTTGTGGTGCGTTGTAGCTGGTCGGCGGAGGATGTCAGGCGTCCCACATTATCGTAAATCATGGACCGGATTCTGCCGGCTCCATCAATGACTTGGGTGAGGTCCCCTACGGAATCCCACGTAAACTGTGTCGAATTGCCTGCAGCATCTCTAATGCCGATAGGTTGGCCAAAGCTATCGTATGCATAAATCGTGGTTCCCGCCGCATCCTGCGTCGTCTCGAGATTATTGTTTTGCAGATCGTAAGTCAGGACAGTTGTATGACCTGCGGGATCGGTGATTTGAGTGGGATTGCTGTTGATGTCGTATGTGACCTGAGTCGTGTTCCCGGCCGCATCCTTGATACTGGTAGCGTTGCCGGCGGCGTCCCAGGTCAACGTAGTGACATGACCATTCGCGTCTGTAATGCTGGTCCGGTTGTTGTTCGCGTCATATGCAAACGTCGTCTTGCCGCCTGTCCCGTCGATGGTCTGAACCAGCCGCAATGCCCCATCGTAAATATGCTGAAGCGTATTCCCGTTAGCGTCGGTGATCGTCGTAACTCTGGCTGCCGGCGTGTTATACGCGAATCGCGTGGTAGCGCCGACGCCGTTCACCTGTGCGGTGACACGTCCGGTGGCGTCGAAAGTGTTTTGAAGATACGTAATACTTCGCGGATCCACGGCTGCCGTCATTCGGTGCGCGCTGTCATAGGAGTATCGCGTGATGCCGCCCGCCGCGTCCGTCACGGAAGCAAGGTTGCCGTTCAGATCATAAGAGTAGTGAATGGCGCGGCCGCTCGGATCTGTTATGGAAGTGATCCGGTGGCTGGAATCGTATGCCAGCGTTACAGAGCGCCCGGTGACATAGGTGATGGAGGTCAGATCTCCGGCGCCGGACCGGGTCATGGTTTGCTGGTTTCCATTCCGATCTGTAACGGAAGTGAGCGCGCCTGAAGAAGAGAACGCGATCTTCGTCCGGTTCTTGCGGATGAGGATGAAGCCACTGCCGGTGTTCACAAGCGTGTCGTAACAGCCGGGTGTGGCCGCCGTGTAGCCTCCGACGGACGGGTTGAAGGTCAGAGTGCCGCCGGCAGCTTCCTTGACTGTTACAATTCCGGTGCCGGAATCGACCGTGAGTGAAATGTTGTAAGAGTGGCTCCAGCCGAAACCCAAGGAGCCGTTATAGGAATCAAAGCTGTTGTAGTAGCGATTGAAGACGAAGTTGAGGCCTCGAACGCGGAGAGAGAGATCGGTTTGCACGGAGTAATAATTGCCGGTTGCGGTATTCACCGGCTCGGCGAACGAGCCCGTTGGGTTGGTTGTTGTATTCGTGGGCCCGAATGTGCCCGGCGGCGGCGTCACCACGATCGTCAGCGCGCCGGTAACGATCTTGTTGCTGGCATCCGTCACGTTGATGGGAAACGGGTACGTGCCGGTGGCGGTGGGTATTCCCGAAATCGCTCCCGTATTGGTGTCGAGCGATAAACCGGGAGGAGTTCCAGCCCCCCAACCCCACAGGTACGGCGGTGTTCCATTCGCCGCCTGAAGTGTGGCGGAAGGGTACGGGCTGCCGAGGACTCCCGCTGGAAGCTGGGTCGTGATGATCCGCAGTCCAAGGATTGGAAAGCTGACGCTTGCGGAGGTCTGAGGGCCTACGGACACCGCCACCTGCGCGGTTTCCGCATTTGCAACCAGCGCAGCTGTTACATTGACCGCGATCTGTGTTGTAGAGACGCTGATGGGTATCAGAGTTGTCGGTTGATTCGAAGGACTGGTCCACAGCACGGTGGCGCCGACGCCGAAATTAGCCCCCTTGAGGGTCAGAGTAAATGCCGCCTGGCCACTGGATGCGGATGCTGGAGTCAATGAGGTGATGACGGGCGGCGCTGAAATGACATCTGGGGTACCCTCCAGCGTGAAGTAGGCGCTTGCTCCAGGCGCCAGCGCCGGCGTGAAGCTCACTGTCCCGGTGTTTCCATCGGCTGAGTTGAAAGATATACCTGGTCCCTCGTAATGAGTAGGACCGAAGGGGCATCCATTCGGTGTGGGCGGCGTGTCGCAGAGGCCATCTCCATCGAATACGAAAAGTCCGGCTCCCTGCAACGTAATAGACGAAACAGGTCCAGTCGAATTGTTCTGAACGCCTATGAGCGCATCCTCTCCGTCCCCGAATGCAGGCGCATTCGCATCAGTCAGCACGCTGACGCCGGAGTCGGACACAATAACCAATGCCTGACAACTGGTCGCCCCGCCAACGGCGGGACATTGCCTGAACGGCGCGGTCTGCGCCTTCAATATGTGTGAACTGACGCAAATCCACGCAGTTGCTGTGAATATAAGGGTGAGCGTTCTTATGCCAATGTCAGAACGGGCCATAAGGAGCCGAGAAGCATACTGAGAGGCGAAAATCTGTTCTGTAGTTCCACTTCCGCGTCAACTGTGGAAAGCTGCCTAGCTGGTACGGTTTCATAGACATCGTCTAGAGTAAGAATTGGCAGCATAAATGCGCGATAGCTCCGTGTCAATGTGGCTCTGAGACTTTTCAGATATGGAACAGCGCATACCGGCGAGATGGTTGCGGCGTAAACGCGCGGCGTGCAACGAGTGAGGGCAATGCTCCAATAACATCGGCAAAGCAAGGGCTGGCAAGACTAACCAGCCAAGGGCTGGCGCCCTTGATATCGGCGCAATGAAGCTACGGTTGCGCAGCTCTTGCGTTGTGAGTGATGAGTTTTGAGTGAAACCGGTTCCCGTCTTGACTCAAAACCGGGAACTCATAGCTCAGAACCCATAACGGCCTAAAGTAAACTTGACGCCGGACAAGAGGTCATCGGTCCGATCCCGGTCGCGCCCATAATCGTTTCCATCAGTTGCAGCGGTGGTAGATCTTCGGTAGGCACGTCTTGTGACGCGATTATGACCTGCAGGTCTTTGGGTCGTTGCGCTTTCTTCGCACTCTTCTTTCGTTTTGGTTTGCCCTCCAGTAGATCCAACGTTTCTTTTTTGGCGCCAAACGAACGTGACAATAGTGATCAAGCATCCGCCTCGAAACATGTTCCGCTATAGACAGAATCGTGCAATCGGTGGCACCGGGTTCAGCCAGTTCAGTAATGGCTGATGACGCAGATCATGAAACCGCAAGCATTGGAGGCCGGCCACGGTGCTAATTTTGCGCCAAACGGTACGCCACGATTTTTTGCGGTTCAGTAGCATCAAATTGCCCGTTTTCGCAGCGGGGGAAACACGTAATGCGTTGTTCAGTCGAACCGAGTTTTCCGGAGGTGGACAGCGCCTGCAGCGCGGTTTTATTTTCATGGGAATGGCTCGAAGGCCTGCCGCCGTCTGAAGGATAAGCGAATCAAACACAATGTGTTAAGTATTGCGAACCGGCCGCGGAACTCCTCTAAGAACCTTATGTATGTTTTACTTTTGCGCTTGAGCGGTGAGCAGCCGTCGAGGGTGCGGATTTGCATTGAAGGACGAAATTTCGCAAAATTGCCGACCTACGATCGAAACAGGAAAGGTGAGCGCCGCTATGCGGCGCAGATCGCGCGCCGACCCGGAGCTAGAATAGGAGTAGAACTTCCAGTGAAGGTGGATCATGAACAGGAACCTTTTTCTCTGCCTTCTATTGACCGGCTCACTCATATGTCTTGTCGGCGTCAATGTGGCAACAGCTGCTCCGCAGCAACGGATTCCGCAGTCGATCGTGGTTAACGGCCAGCAGACCATGGGCGTCACGCTCCTGCAAAACGGCATACCCGAGTCCCCCAATTGTGCCGCGCCGCAGCCGTACACCGCTGTAGATCAGTCGTCCAGCGGGTGGGCATGTTATGACCAGACCGGCGGAGTCTGGCTGTTGCATGCGCAGCCACCGCAGGCCCAAGCGTATCCAGAACCAGCACCGGAATATGAGTATGGCTATCCGGACGTGACTCCATACTATCCGGACGACTACTACCCTTACGGCTATTACGACACGCCGGGCTTCTCGTTTGGATGGGGTCCTGGAGGACCTGCATTTTCGTTTGGGTTGGGTTCAGATCACGAGCACCATGAGCACGGATTCGAGCGCGGCCACGCCGAACACGGCGAACATGGAGGCCATCGTGAACACGGGCATGAAGGAGGCCGGCGGTAATCGAGTCGGGACAGAAACGCTGCGCGTGTATTGCGGCAGAACGGCCGTCAGGCAGCCTTCAACTCCGCCATGTGCCTTGAGGAACTGAAGAACACCGCGCCGAGTTATCACACCTGCCAGTTCGCCGTTCGAGATCACAGGTAACTGGTTGATGTTTTCACGAACCATGATGTCCATTGCTTGTGCGACCTCCGCATCCGGAGAAACGCTGTGAATGCGATTGAGTGGAATTGCAACCTGCGAGACCGTCATCAATGGCCAGCGCTCGCGCTCCACGCGTTTCAATTCGTGGACCGTGATAAGTCCCGATTGGCGGCCGCTCTCCAGAACGAGAAAACAGCGCCGTCCCGTGCGCAGGAAGAATTCTTCCGCTAACGTCCGGAGGCTCAGATTGCCGTCGATTACGGGACACTCCCGGGACATGACATCCCTGACGTGCACGCCTGAAAGTACTACCGACGCCTGAACATTGGCGTAGCTGGTGAGGCGGCCTGCGTGAGAAACCAGCCGATAAACGCAAGCCAGAGACCTCCAAATCCGGCGCCCGTGAGCACCCTGAGGAATCCATACACAATCAGCGCAACTCCGATGAACTCTCCAGTGCTCGCCGCAATTCGCGTTGCGCGGACAATGTTCCGGGTGATTCGCCAGGCGATAGCCCGAAGGACGCGGCCGCCATC
>DASXLG010000333.1 GCA_036496425.1 Terriglobia bacterium
ATTTATGGAGATTCATCAACTGCGTTATTTTGTCGCGGTGGCGGACGAGGGGAACTTTTCCCGTGCGGCCGCGAAGGTGCGCGTGGCTCAGCCTTCGCTGAGCCAGCAGATTCGAAAGCTGGAAGCGGAAATCGGCCAGCCCTTGTTCGACCGTCTTCCCCGTTCGGTCGTGCTGACAGAGGCCGGACGTTGTTTGCTCGATTACGCGCGGCAGATCCTGGCGTCGATCGGCGATGCCCGGCGTTGCGTAGATGAGCTCAAAGGCAAAATTGCCGGCGATGTGGCCGTAGGCGCAATTCCCACAATCGCGCCGTATGTTCTCCCGGAACTGGTCGTGACATTCCAAAAGCATTATCCGGACGTCACCCTACACATCGTAGAAGACGTAACGGCAGTCATCAGCCGGCGTGTGGAAGCCGGAGAATTGGATGTCGCATTGGCGTCGACTTGCCAGCGAAGTCCCACTCTGCGAGTGGAATACCTCGGCAGGGAACCGCTGCTCGCGCTTGTGCCGCAAGCACATGCTCTGGCAAAGCAGACCGAGATCACGCTGGACGATCTCAAATCGCAACGATTCCTGCTCCTGCACGAGATGCATTGTCTTTCGCAACAGGTGCATCACCTGCTCGAGTCGCGCCGTCTTCATCCAGAGGTCGCGCTGGCCGGAAGCCAGCTCAGCACAATCGCGAACATGGTCGCGGCTGGCATCGGCGTCTCGATCGTGCCGAACATGATGGTTAAACATCAAGCGACCCCTGGATGCGTTAGTCTGCCGTTCGCTCCGCCGATCCCCGAGCGGGAACTCAACTTTCTCCAAAACCCGCTACGGTTTCAGAGCAAAGCGGCGGCTGCCTTCCAGCGAGAAGCCGCAGCTTTATTGTCAGGCGATGATTCGTCGACAGGCGACGACGTGAAAAACTAAGCTTATCTCATCGTCTCCAACGCCGTCGCTACCATGGATAACATGGGCCACACGGCGAGGATCAGGATAACGCCAAAGACGGCGAGCTCAGGTAGGTACTGAGGTTGCGTCCTGTGCACATATCGTTCCTCGAGGAAGCGTGAGATGCGCTGTCCTATCGGTATTCTAGTTTCCATGCCTTAACCGGCCACAGTCGGAGGGCGGATTGAAAGACTTTATTCGTCTAGGCGCGATAGGTTTTGCCTATCCGGAGGATTCTTGGAGCTCGATCATTGTGCCGCGGCAATTTGAGGCGCCGCAGTGGCACGCGAACTTCTTCTTGGCTGATTCGGTGATCGGTTCGTCGAGTTCCATGTGATAATCATAAAGGAGTTCCTCGCCGGGTTGGATGTCGCGTATTGCATCAATAAAGACGCGGTCGTCTTCCTCGACCGCTTCGCAGTTTGGATCGCAAGAATGATTGATCCAGCGCGCGTCGTTACCGCCGACTTCCGGATTGATTACATCGCCGTTTTCCAGGCCGAAGTTGAAAGTGTGTGGATCGTCATGGTCGTCGGGAGCGGCTTCCCAGGAGACGCGTTCGCCTGTGTATTCGATGACGCGCGTGCCCTGGGGAATGAACTGCGCGGTGTAAACGCCCCGGCCGTGCACGCCGGACTTGCGAACCTCGATCTGCACGACCCGCCGCCGAGCTTTGCTTTTCTTCGCCATAGGCATTGGGGAATTGTCCTTGCTTCTAACGTCTGCTTGAGGCGGTGATTGCACTATTCTTCAATAGCGCCGCTTATTTTACGCAGGTGTTCCCGGAACGTGTAACCCGGATCGGCGGCGCGCTTCTGCAGATATCGCGCGAAGTCCCGCTGTTCGCGCAGCGAGCGCCCGCTCTTGATCGCCTCCGCCTGACGCCGTTCTCGTTCCCAGATTTCGTGTGCGACCGAAAGCAGGTCATCGGCTAGTTGACCAAGGACAAACAAGCAACCGTCATCATCAGCAAAGGCCACATCACTGCGTTCGACGACGAAATTCCCGAAGCGCGCGGAGTGCAATGCCGAGGAATCGGAGGGATCGAGCCGCTGCGGACCGGAAGGCCAGGCGCCGTAGCTGAAAATCGGCAGACTAATTTGCCGCAGCTCTGGCGTGTCGCGGTGTACGCCCCAGACAATGATCCCAGCGAGCCGGCAGTTTTTTGCCTCAAGCGCGGTTAAATCGCCG
>DASXLG010000334.1 GCA_036496425.1 Terriglobia bacterium
AAAACGGCTCAAGAACAAGGCGCCGGCCGTTGCGGAAAGCGCGCCGCCGATCGATCCCGCGATTACAAATGCGATCGAGACCAGTCCGGTCGTCTTCGTTCCGAATCGCTGCATGATGTAGCCCGCTGGAATCGCGAGAATGAAGCCGGTGACGGAGAAAATGGACATCAGCCAGCCCGCGCTCGAGATGTCGATGTGCAGCGTATCGATGAGCACCGGCATGACCGGCGGGACTTTGAACTGGTTCAGCGGCGCCGCGACGCCGGCCAGGAATACAACGGTCAGGATGACCCAGGCGTATCCGGGCGTTTTGATGGAGCTGGAAGCTTCGGGTTTGGTTGTGGTAGACACGAGAGTCCGGTGATTTTACTATGCGAACGACCGTATCAGAGAGGAGAGGTATGAAAACAAAAATAATTGCCAGCGTGCTGATCGCGTTGGTGCTCGGAGTCACGGCCTACGCAGCGGACGTCGACGGCGCCTGGACGGGATCGGTTCAAAGTCCGCAGGGTGAGTTTCCAATCAGTTTTACTTTCAAGGCAGATGGGGCCATGCTGACGGGCTCGACGTCGGGCTTCGACGGAATGCCCGTCCCGATCAAAGACGGAAAGATCGACGGCAACAACATCACATTCACGGTGACATTTGATTTTGGCGGAATGCCTTTTATGATCTCGTACAAAGGTGCCGTCTCTCCGGATCAGCTCAAGATGTCCGGAGATGCCGCGGGCATGCCGTTCGAATTCACGCTGAAAAAAGCCAAATAGGGAGCGTGAGTCCGGCATGAAGTCTGCACCAGCATCAGTCCTATCCGTAAATGTGGGTCTGCCGAAAGAGATTCCGGTAAGAGCGGGATCCGTTCTAACCGGAATCTTTAAAGAGCCGGTTGACGGAACCGTTCGCGTTCGTTCAGTGAATCTCGATGGAGACGGGCAGGCAGATCTGAAGGTTCACGGCGGCCCGGACAAGGCGGTCTACTTTTATCCCTCCGAACATTACGAATTCTGGCGGCGGGAGTTGGGGCGCGAGATCGCGGAATGGGGAGCATTCGGGGAAAACGTCAGCACCAAGGGAATTCTCGAAGATGGCATCAGCATCGGCGACCGGCTTGAAATCGGAACCGCAGTCTTTCAGGTCACGCAGCCGCGGCTTCCCTGTTTCAAACTCGCGGCAAAGTTTGAACGCGACGATATCATCGACACATTCCTGAACAGCCGCCGCACCGGCTTCTACACCCGCGTGCTGCGGGAAGGCTCGATCCAGCGCGGCGACATGATCACGGTGACGGAGCGCGATCCGGGGCAAGTGACGATTAAAGAAATCGTCGATCTGTACCTCAACACGGAGCGCGACCGCGCCAGCATCGAACGCGTTCTTTCGGTAGAGGCGCTTTCCCTGTCGTGGCGGAGACATTTTGCGGGACTTCTGTAGACATTCTCATAGCGCCTACAGGTTAAGCAGCTTTATTGCCTGGGCGTGGATGCCCGGGTCGCCGGCAGCCAGGATCCGGCCGCCGGCGGCGCAGGATTGGCCTTCCCAGTTTGTGATGATTCCGCCGGCGCCTTCGACAATAGGAATCAAGGCCGCGACATCCCAACGGTGGAAACTTGCCTCGATGATCAGATCGATAAATCCCAGAGCCAAGACGCTGAAAAGGTAACAATCGCCGCCGAAGCGGGTCATGCGCACTTTGCGCTGCACCCGGACGAATGCCTTACGCTCGTTCTCTGAGAAATACGCATCCGGATGGGTTGCGCAGAGCACGGCGGCCGCAATGTCTCCGCATTGGCGGACCTGAAGCTGCAGGCTCGTGCCGCCCGCAATCAATTCCGCCCGGCCGTTCACCCCGATGAAACGTTCGCGCAAAACCGGTTGATCCATGATGCCGAGGACTGCGCGGCCATTGTCTTCCAAAGCAATCAATGAACCCCATTCGTGCCGGCCCGTGATGAAGGCGCGGGTTCCGTCCACCGGATCCAGAACCCAGGTGCGGCCACTGGCGGACTTTTTCTCGCCAAACTCTTCACCGAGGATTCCATCGTCGGGACGTTCGCGTTCGATGATGGCGCGGATCGCCTGTTCTGCGCCTTTGTCGGCGGCAGTCACGGGATCGAACACGCTGCCTTTCTCGAGACCCTTGTCGGTGACTTCGATTCTCTGGCGGAAGAAGGGACGGATGACCTCACCGGCTTTATCGGCCAGAGTGTGAGCAAAAGCGATCGTGGCGGTATCGACAGACATACGCAATGTTTCGAGTTTATCCGATCACGATGCCCGTTCGGAAAGGAACACCGGGTGCACCTCTGATCACGACAAATTGGCGGTTCAGCCAAAGGAGATATCCAAGCATGAAATTGCGACATCCCAAACTGTGTGCAGTGATGTCCTGGACTATCACGGTAGCTCTAAGTTTTTCACCGGTGATGGCGCAAAGTACGCCGGATCCGGGGTCTGCAGCCAGCGTTCAACAGGCGGAGAATGCATCTGCTCTTGCGAAGGAGAATTCGAGGCCCATCGTAGACATGTCCGTTCTACCGGAATTGCCGCTCGCATCGACAGCAACCGCATTCCCAAGTGTAACGAGGAATTCCACTCCAGCTGCGGCCCCTCTGCCCGCCAGGCCGGCGCCCGACGACGAGGCGCCGGGACAGAGCAAGTGGATTATTCTTGCCGCCATCGTCGTTACCGCCGCCGTGGTCGGAACGATTCTTCTGTTGCGGGGCTGGGGAGGCGGAGACAAGAAAACGACCGCAACCGTCATTACAGCCGGACCGCCCT
>DASXLG010000335.1 GCA_036496425.1 Terriglobia bacterium
CCCCCCCCCCTCCCTATCCCTCGATCATTCCTGCCGCGACCGTATCGTTATTCTCATCAATAAGGATGAACCCGCCGGTCTGACGGTTCACCGAATACGGATCGCAGATGACCGGCTGGAGCGTTTTGATCCGCACCTGACCGATGTCATTGGTCTGCAGTTCCGTGACCGGCGATTCGCGCTCGAGCGTGTTCACGTTCAACCGGTGGTCGATTTCATTGATGATCGCGCGGACGGTTTTCGTGGTGTGCCGCAACACGTACCGGTGATTGAGCCGGAGTTTGCGCTCGTTCATCCAGCAGAGGGTTGCTTTAAAATCGGTGCGGGAAGCCGGCGGCCCGTCTTCCAGCGCCAGCATATCGCCGCGCGAGATGTCGACGTCGTCGGCGAGGGTAATCGTTACGGATTGGCGCGCGAAAGCTGCATTGAGATTGCCGTCGCGCGTGACGATTCCTGTCACTGTGGAACGGGCGCCTGACGGCAGCACCACGACTCGATCTCCGACTTTCACTGATCCGGACGCCACGCGCCCCATGTAGCCGCGGAAATCCGGAAACTCCGGCGACGCCGGCGGCCGGCTGACGAGTTGCACGGCAAACCGGAAAGGCGCTTTGTATGCCGGGTCGTCGACCTGAATGGATTCGAGCAGTTCGAGCATTTTGGGACCGGTGTACCAGGACATCCGTTCGCTGGGTTCCGTCACGTGGTCGCCTTCGAGCGCCGAGATCGGAATGCAATAGGCTTCGGCACCGCCGAGGCGGTTGATGAAGTCCAGGAAGTCGCGCTTGATTTCTTCATACCGATCGCGGCCGAAATTCACCAGGTCCATTTTGTTGACGGCCACGATGAAATGCCGGATGCCCAGCAGATACGCGATGAAAGTGTGCCGCCGCGACTGGGTCATGATCCCATTGCGGGCATCGATCAGAATGACCGCGAGATCGCTGTTGCTGGCGCTGGTGACGAGGTTGCGCGTGTACTGTTCATGGCCGGGGGCGTCGGCGATGATGAATTTCCGCTTGGGCGTTGCGAAGTACCGGTAGGCGACATCGATCGTGATGCCTTGCTCGCGCTCGGCTTTCAGACCGTCGGTGAGCAGCGAAAAGTCGATGCCTTTGCCGCCGCGCCGTTCGTTTTCGCGTTTTGCGCCTTCGATCTGGTCTTCAAATGCGCCTTGTGTTTCGACAAGCAGCCGGCCGATCAGGGTGGATTTCCCGTCGTCGACATTGCCTGCCGTGGTGAACCGAAGAACGTTACTACTCATTGGTATTTATTTCAGATTGGATCATTGGAAGTTTTTGCATTTCAGATTTGAAATGCAGAAACTTCCAATGATCCAACTTCCAATAGAATGATCTGATCAAAAGTATCCTTCCCGCTTTTTGTCCTCCATGGTGTTGGCGCCATGGTCGATGATTCGGGTGGACCGTTCGCTGATCTTGGCGGAAACGGTTTCCTCGGCGATTTCTTCCAGCGTGCTGGCGCAGGAGGAGACGGCGCCCGTGCATGGAGCGCAGCCCAGCGTACGGAAACGCACGGACATCTTGACCGGCACTTCGCCTTCCTTCAGGTGCTTGGCGTCATCGGCGGGAATCAGCACTCCGTTCCGTTCGACCACAAGCCTTTCCTGGGCGAAATAGAGGGGAACGACCTCGATGTTTTCCTGCACGATGTATTGCCAGATGTCGCGTTCCGTCCAGTTGGAGAGCGGGAACACGCGCATCGATTCGCCTTCGGAGATTGCGCCGCTGTAGAGCGACCACAATTCCGGGCGCTGCCGCCGCGGATCCCATTGGGCGAACGCATCGCGAAGCGAGAAAACCCGCTCCTTCGCGCGCGAGCGTTCTTCTTCACGCCGCGCGCCGCCGATCGCCGCGTCGAATTGATGCTGATCGAGCGCATGAAGCAGGGCCGCCGTTTTGAGCTGGCCGCAGCAGCGTGCGACGCCGAGCTTCAAGGGGTGGGCGCCGGCGGCGATCGCGTCCTCGTTTCGATGAACGATCAGCCGGACGCCGATCTCCTTGCAGAAACGGTCCCGGAACTCGATCATCTCTTTGAATTTGTATCCGGTATCGACGTGGAGAAAGGGAAACGGCATCGGTCCGGGATAGAAGGCCTTGCGCGCCAGATGCACGAGCACGCTCGAGTCTTTACCGATCGAATAAAGTAAAACCGGATTCCGGAATTGAGCGACCGTTTCCCGGAGAATATAAATAGATTCGCTTTCCAGCTCGCGAAGGTGTGTCCATTCCTGATTCATGACGTTACTGCTTTGTGTTGATGTAGCCCGCATTCTTTGTTACTCGATTCCCACCACCAGCGGCCCGCGCGGATGTCTTCGCCGGGTTTGACGGCCTGCGTGCAGGGAGCGCATCCGATGCTCGGATAGCCGCGATCATGCAAGGCGTTGTACGGCACGTCATGCAATTTGATGTAAGCCCAGACTTCATCGTTCGTCCAGTCGAGCAGCGGGTTGATCTTGATCAGCCCGTTGGCGTCGTCCCAGCTCTCGAGTTCGAGGTCGTGCCGGGCCTGCGACTGGTCGCGCCGAAGTCCCGTGATCCAGCTTTTCTTTCCGGAGAGCGCCCGCTTCAATGGTTCCACTTTCCGGATCTGGCAGCACTGCTTGCGTTGAGCGGCGCTTTTGTAGAAAGCATTGGGGCCATTCTGCTCGACCCAGGCTTTGATTTCGACAGCGTCCGGAAACCAGGTGCGGATCGCGAGCGGGTATTTGTCCCGGACGGTTTCGAGCAGCGCCTGTGTTTCCTCAGGCAGCCGTCCGGTATCGAGTGTGAAAACTTCGATTTTTCCGGCGTTTTTTGCGATCGCATCCAGGAGCACCATGTCTTCCGCTCCGAAACTGCACGCGAACGCCGTGGGGGACTGGGCCGTTTCGATTTTCCTGAGATAAGAGACCAGCTCGCTCGATTTTTCCGCGAGACTCATTACAGCTTATTCCTCAACTTCCTACAATGCAGCTGATACCGAGGACGAGAAGTGTCCCTGCCAGAATCCGGCGCATCATGACTTCCGGTAACCGGGCACTGACCGTGCTGCCGATGTAGATTCCCGGAATCGACCCCAGCAGCAAACCAAAAAGCAGGCGATAGTCGATATTCCCCATTTGAAGATGACCCAGCCCGGCTACCGTCACCAGCGGAATGGCGTGCGCCAGATCCGTGCCGACCAGCTCGGCTCCCCGCATTTTCGGATACAGCAGCATCAGCGCGGCAACGCCGATCGCGCCTGCGCCGACCGACGTCAGTGTCACCATTATGCCAAGAACGACGCCGATTGCGGTGGCATATCGATTCGAAGTCTGTTCGCTGAACTCGAAACGCTTGCCGCCGGCCGCGAGGATGCGCTTACGCAACATAACGGCTGCCGCGGTGGCCACCAGGGAGACGCCGAGTACCGGAAGAATAATATGGTCGAGCGGCTTGCCTTGCCCGCTCAGGTGACGCATGATCAGGATGGTTGCGATCGATGCCGGCAGGCTGCCTGCCCCGAGCCGCATGACGATCCGCCAATTCACATTTCCGCGGGCGCTGTGCGCCGTCACGCCGAAGATTTTGGTCAACGATGCGAAAATCAGATCCGTGCCGACCGCGATTCCCACCGGTATTTTGAACAGAAAGACCAGCGCCGGGGTCATCAACGACCCACCGCCGACACCTGTAAGGCCCACGATCAGGCCGACGATCAAACCGACCAGCGGATATAACGATTGCACGTTCATAAGGCTCCAAAAAAAAGACCCGCTCGGAGGCGGGCCTCAACCAACGGATGATACGATAAGATCACTCCGACGGCGAGGTTCTCCCGCAGCTACAACAACATCGGAAATGAAAAGGAGACCGTTTTGATCGCATTAACCAGATCATTGATTCCAAAAGCCTAAACGTTCTGAAGTACGTTTATAGACTAACTTGATGATTTAAATCAACTATAATCTGCAGCGAAGGAGACAGACAGATGAAAATCAAGCATTTAGCGGCTTCGCTGGTCCTGGCCATCCTTTTAACAGCGGGTTCCGGGATGGCCCAGGCCCCTTCATCAAAGTCGGCTGCGGGTCAGAAAACCACCCAGAAAACCACCAGCCTGTTGGATATCAACTCGGCCAGCAAGCAGGACTTGATGGCGCTTCCCGGGATCGGTGATGCCTACGCGCAGAAGATCATCGACGGGCGGCCTTACCGGGCGAAAAACCAGCTGGTGCAGAAGAAGATCATCCCGCAGGCGACCTACGATAAGATCTCGGGCCAGATCATCGCCAAGCAGAATACGGCGGGTAAGAAATGAGCCGCAGATGACGCAGATGGGCGCATAAGAAACTCTTGACGGCGCCAATCTGCGGTCATCCG
>DASXLG010000336.1 GCA_036496425.1 Terriglobia bacterium
CCCCATTACTCCCCCTTCCCTCCTTAAGCGGCCGCCGTCCTTTTGATGTGCGCGGCGATCAGCGTGCTGAGCTTGGTTGCGATGGGCGAGCCCAGGCCGGTGCAGGGATCGGGACCGGCTTTAGCGCGATAAGCTCCATTATCGCCCTTGGTGATGTCGTTAAAGCAGAGGTGATTGGTCCAGAGCTTGGGTGAGATAAACCCGAGCTTTTTACCGAATGACGCGAACAGGCCGGCATACAAAGGCGCGACGGCGCTGGTGCCGCCGACGATGGCGGGCTGACCGTAAACATACATCGAGTAACCCGTTCTGGGGTCGGCATTCGCGGCGACGTCCGGCACCATCCTTCCGGGGCCGTGAGGGGCGCCGGCCTGGAACGATTGCACGGGAAAGATCGTCGAGTAGCCGCCTCCGGTTCCTTCGCCGTTGGTCTGGCCCGGATCGTCGTTCCAGACGGTTTCCGCCGTCGCCGTTTTCATCGTTCCACCGCAGCCGATGACGTGAGGGCACGAGGCCGGCGCGTCCACATTCGCCGGATTCGAACCGCCGTCGCTGGAATCGTTGTCTCCGGAGGCTGCGAAGACGACCATGCCCGCCTTGGTTGCGGCTGTGGCGGCTGCTTCCATCTGCTCTGCCGCCGTCTTGCCCCAGACGGCTTCGTCGGCGCCCCATGAGATCGAGCACACATCGCATCCATCGGAAGTTGCTTTCTCCACGGCGGGGGCAATGTCGTCGGCCCAGTAAACCTTGATGACGGCCGGTTTGCCCGTTGCGATGTAATAGGCTGCTCCTGCCACCTGAATATCCAGCGCGACTTCCGTATCCGCATCGTTCTTGGGATTCTGTTTGGTATTGTGCACTCCGTTCACGGATACATCGGTGATGTGCGGCGCCGGCTGGCCGATGCCCTGAAAGAACGCATCCATATCCGATTGCACCCATCCCCCTCCCAATTCAACAATAGCGATGACTCCGCCGCCACTGAGATGTGCGGGCCAGTTATAGGCCTTGCACAGATTCGGTACGGTCCACGTTTCTGCCTGCCGTTTCGCCGTTTTGAAATACGGCTTGCTGACTGCACTGTGTTGCTTGTTCATTGAAGTCTCCTTCGGAAATAGCAGAGGTTGCTGACTGAGCAGAATGAGAGCAGTGTATCGCTTAGGCGCGGCGGGGAAGTGTGAATAAATCGGGAAAAACCGTTCTATGCTGCGATCAACGACAACGCGGTATCGGCTGACAGTTTCGCCGCGCCGGCGGCCACGGCATGGCCTTTGAGTTTTGTGGTCGCCACTTTGAGATCGGCTTGCGGCTCGCACTTGCTGTTTTCCCGAATCCCAGCTTCCACAGCGCTTCGAACGATGACCGGCAAGCGGTCCGCGAGTCCGCCGCCGAGAACGATGATCTCGGGGTTCAGGAAATCGACGAAGTTCGAAAGCGCGACGCCGAGCATGTAGCAGCGGCCGCGCACCAGTTCTTTGACGGACGTATCCCCGTGTTCGATCGCTGCTGCCAGTGTTCCGGCCGTGATGTGACGGGAGTCTTTGCCGGCGCATCGCCGTAAGTAGGGCGCCTGATTACAGGCGGCCAGCTCGGCCGCGGCGGCGGCAATCGCTGTCCGGCTTGCGATGTCATTCAAGAGGACGCGGCGTCTCGTGCGGGTGGAACCGTTCGGAACATTCAGCATGTAGTGGCCAATGTCGCCCGCGCTCCCATTGGGTCCTCGATGGATCTTGCCGTCGAGCAGAATCGCCCCTCCGATTCCGGTTCCGATAAAGATGCCGATCGCATGTTTGTATCCGGCTGCGGCCCCCAGTTGGTGTTCTCCGTAGAGGCCGGCCGCGACATCGTTCGTCACGATGACATTGGCTCCGGTATGCTTGGCGATGACGGAGCGAAACGAATACCCCCTGAGAAAAGGGATATTGAGGGAAATCTTGATGCTCCCGTCGGGATTGAAAGTGCCGGCACAGCCTACGCCGACATTCTCGATTTCAAGACGCCTCGCGAGGCCCTTTTTCATCAAGACGTTCAAGGACTGCTTGAGCGCGCGGGTGAAACTTTCCGCGCTGTGGAAGGCGGTGGTCTTGAGTTTGATGTCCTCGAGGACCGTGAACTTCTTATCGAAGAGGCAGAGCCGCGTCTTGGTTCCACCGACATCGATGCCGATGTATCCTATTTTGAGCACCCTCTAGCTTACTGCACGATATGTTCCATCGCCGGGTGGAGGACGAGATCCATGGGCTGGGAAATACGCGGCGGAACCTGATCCGGGTTGCCGGCGATCGCCAGGATACCGCGCATCCGGAACAATTCTTCCGGGGCCGCATTCGCACATTCATCGAGCACGATCCAGTGCGGCCTGCCGAAACCGTCGCGAAGATCGCGCAAGCCGGGCCACAGTTCCTGAAGGAAAGAGGATCTTGCTTCCGCCGGGATCGCCTCGAGATTCAGGATCGCGTTCTGGCCGGGATGAGAGAGGATCTCCATCGTCTGCCGGACGGCCGGCGGTTGCTGACGATCGCCAAGAACCGTGCCGGTGGGACTATGGGAATAGTTGCCGTTCGGATCGATGAGTGCGAACTGGTACTCCTTTTCTTTCAGCTGATCGAGAAAGCGCTGAACGAAAGCGAGCCTTATGGCATCCTGCGGTTCCATAACCAACACGTTTTTGCCATAGGGGTCGATCCAGACGTCTGCTCCGTCCGGCCGTTTCCCGAGATCCAATCGATGAGGTAGACGGTCTCCGAGAAACTCGAGGTCCGTTTTCACCAGAGACTGAATCAATTCGGACGTGCCTCTGCCGTCCGGCTGTGTGGTGACCCATTCCGTTCGCTCCTTGAGAGCCTCCAGCGCATTAGCGACAGCCACCGAGCACTCACATTGCGACAGGAACGCATGGTCGTTTTCGGCGTCTCCGATCCCGACGGTGTTGTGGCGCGACAGACCGAGCTCGAGCAGGGCCGCGTTTAACCCCGTGGCCTTGTTTACACCTGAAGGCAGAATCATGACAGCGCCTTTGTTGAAAATGACCTGCAATTCGAGGCCGAGTTCGCGAATGACCTCGACGGCCTCGATTTCATGTGGGCTGCGAGTGGCGACAATCACGCGGCCGACCGAGACATGCGCCGGACCGTGTTTGACGAGACTGTCGATGAACTCGGGAGGAGGCGGATCGGCAAGCAGCCGCTGCTCGCGCGTGGCAGGGTGGTACAGGACGGCGCCGTTTTCCGCCACGATTCTGTCGAACAGGCCGGCCTGTGGAAAGGTATCGAACAGTTCTTCGAGAATCCTGCCCGTAACCAGAATCAGTTTGCGCCCGGAGGTGCGGACGGCATTCAGGTTCTTGAGTGTGTCCGCCGAGACCACTCCTTCGGCAGCGATAGTTCCATCGTAGTCGCATGCAAGTGCGTGGTATCGCATGTATTTAAGTACTGCAGGCCGGATGCCGCGCGGGCATAAAGTCCGCGGCTACGAGCCCATGCCTAGCGGGTCATCCAGTAAAACAGCAGGTCTGTTGCGGGTGGCGCGATCCCCAGCTGGCGGATCATGCCGACGGTCTGGCCGCGATGGAGCGTGGCGTGATTCACGACGTGCTGCATCTGGTGCACGAGCGGCATCGATCCGGCGTCGCCGTTGATGCGCCTGAAACTCAACGCGCGGGGAAGTTCGGCGTCGGTGAGTTTCTCGAGGTAGCGGTTGCGGGTATCGGCGATCGACTGCCACTTTCCCCTCAGGCCGGGAATGTCTTTGATGAGCGCTGTAGTCCATGGCGTCCACACCTGATCGCCCGTGGGCGACCGGCCGTTCCAGCGTTCCAGCCAGACCCATTCCGCGCCGGCCATGTGAGCCATTGTGCCGAGGATGGAGCGGTGGCTGATACCGACGTCCTGCAGCAGTTGATCGCTGGTTAACTTCTGAGCGGCGTCCAGAACAAGGTCGTTAGCCCACTCTGTGTAGTCGAAAAGCTGCCGGATTTCGCTGACTGTCATATGGAGACCAATTATAAAAGGAATCTTATTGCAGGTTGTATCATTCGAGGTTTCTGCATTTCAAATTTGAAATGAAACAACCTCAAATGATGCAACTTGCAATAGGTGTTTTCAGTCTCCCTCATCTTTTGTCATCAGCTCTTCCACCACTTTCGACTGCGCTTCCATGCGCGTGAGATCGGCATCGAGTCGGCGGATCTTGAATGTGGCGTTCTCGTTTTCGATGCGCAGTGTCTGATTTTCGGTTTCGAGCCGGCTGCGGCTGGATTCATTGACATTCAGGCGCGGGTACATGAGGAGCAGGAAAACCGTCATCAGAAACGCCAGGATTCCCGCTGCCAACAGGATCACGCCGGCTTTGCAGGAGAAACGAAGCTGGCCCACGCGCGGGCTGTTGGGCGGAAGAACGATCAAATTCCAAGACGTCGTTTTCATCGGACCTCCTGCCGCTGGCTGCGGCAAATGCCGTGCCGTTGCTAAACGCTTGAAGGCACAAGAGTGGCGTGGCGGACAACCATCGTCCGGAGCCCTTCATCCATCAAGTTTGTCGATGGGGTTTTTCGGAAACCCGATTTTGCGAAGAAATGCCTATTTCGATTTTTTCTTCGGCGCAGGCGTCCAGCCAGTCGATACAGAAGCGGCAGCGGACGAGGTGACATTGTTCCGCTCCAGTGAGCTCCGTCAGGCCCATAACAAACTCGTAAAGCCGTTCAATGGCAACGTGCATCGCGCGTTAGCTTTTGCAGGTCAGATGCCGGGGAATGGGATGTGGAATCAATACGCGCGCCGTGCGGGAGAGGAATTTCGTGGAGAATTTCCAGGAATAGACTGTCGCGGACGTCAGCCCGCGACATCTATATATAGCTGCAGCGTCAGGCGGCCTTTTTTCTCGTGGCTTTGCGCAGCTCGGCGTATCTCCGTTTCATACCTTCGGAGATGCGTTTTCGGGCTTCCGGGCTCATCGTGCGTTTTTTGGGAACGGAATCCGTAGAAACAACTGCGGTTGGAGTCTTAGTTAATGATGGCCGGTGTCCCAGCTCTCGTTTGATTTCCGAAATTTCGTTTTCCAGTCTCGCCCGTTCGGCTTCGAGTCCTTTCAAAGCCATTTCGAGCAGTCTCATTCTGTCTGGCATGGGGGCCTCCCTCTGTCTGAAATAGGACCTTTTATCTTACCTGACATCCGGGGAGTCGAGGCAACAACTAAGGCATTACGCTGAAAGTGAATGCGAAGGTGTGGACTTTGCCGCCGCGGCGGAACTGGGTCCAGGCGCGGTAGGTTCCGGGCTTCGGCATCAGACCTTCGAAGGTGACGTCCGGGCCGCCGCGCAGCGCTTCGAGAGTGGCGCGGTCGGCGTCGGGTGGAATCAGGAACTGGGGCTGGGCGCCTTCCTCGGTGTTCTGGGCGAGGATATCGACCGGATGCGAGTGGACGTAGTCCACCATGTCCTCGCTCATGATGAGCGTGTGGCCGAAAGCGCCAAGGTAAGTCTGCAGATCGGTTATCGGTTTCTTTGTCGCCGTGTCCGTCAGGTGAAAGTTCAGATGGCCGTACTGGCCGACCACGAACTGCGGTGGATCGTAAGTCACGGTCGCGGTGAGATCGTCGACAGTCCTGGTTGAGCCGGTGTCGGGAACCAGGTGGGCGCTGTCGGCCTCAAGATCTCCGGCGTAGCCGGCCGTCACCAGAGGCCGCGCGATAAACTGCGGCGCGCCGCCGGAAGGCATGAAGTCGGAGAGGATCTTGTAGTAGCCGGCTTTCGGCAGTGTGACTTCGATCGACCAGGTGCCGTCCTGAGCTTCCTCGGGATGGATGTGTTCGAAGAACTCCATATCCTGGCTGATGACGAAGAGGTGATATTGGCGGTCGTGAACGGTCTCGAACTTCGTCACCTGGATGCCCGTGCCGGGATGCGCGATCCGGAAGAAGAACTTCGTAGTCTGGCCGGCTTTGACGACAGCAGGGACCGTGGTGAAGTCGAGCCGGTAGTCTCGAACGTCGAATGGTGCGGCCTTGACGAGGTCCATGCCGCAGATCGGGCACTTGCCGGAGGCATCCATCGTGTAAGCGGAGTGCATCGGGCAGACCCAGGCGGTGTCGTCTTCGATGGGGGTTTCGATCACTGCGAGCGCGGATGAGACCGCGATGAGGAGGGCGGAGAGGCTCAGGATGGCGGTGGTCTTCTTAGTCATGACTGCATTCTTGCGCTTTTCCAACACTCCCCGCCTGACTCAGGCGGGGAGTTGAAGCCACTCATCTATGCGGACTCGTTGCATTGCCTTCATACACTCCCGTGCCCGAGCCCGGCAGCTCGTTGGCGCGCGGGCCGGTGTACCGTGCGACGTGGAGCCCGGTGCCGTCGTCGGACCAATAGATCAGACCGTCCTTGAATACAGGATACGTCCGCGTCAGGCCGTTGGGCGCCGTGACCGCATAGCCGACTTCGCGCGGCGTCTGCGGGGCGGAGATATCGATCACGCGCAGGCCGTGCGCGTACCAGCCGTTGAAGACGAGATTCTTGAACACGGTCGGATTATGATTCTGTTGAGCAAGACCCTTGCGGTTTGTGCCGTCGGGTTGCGTCGTGTCCTGGTTCAGGCAGACATCGAGCTGGTTGTCCGGAATCGCGAAGGCGCCGACCATGATGGGCACGATTTCGGATTCGATCGACAGCATGCGTGCGTAGTTCAGCGGACAGCCGCCGTTCTCATCGGTAATCCAGACATAGGCCGGGCGATTCTTCGTATTGCCGCGAACGCGCGCGGGCCGGTCCGGGATGATGACGGCGCTGTGGGTTCCGGTCGGGGTTGCGGGTGTCGGCGGATAGACGTCGAAGCGCGACCGTGTCATAAGCACAAGATAGCGTTCTGCTTTGGCTTCGGCGGAGACGTTCGACGCGAGATAGGCCTTCAGTCCGGGATCGTCGTTGATGACCATGTGGACGCAGTCGTTCGCGACGGACGGAATCTTCGAAGGCTCCATCGCGCCGTCGGCGGCGACGATCGTCGAGCGTTTGTTGCAGCCGGCGGTACCGGCGTCGAGTTCGGCGTTCTTGTGATGCGCGACGGCTTCGGAGTTCAGGATATAAAACCCGGCGGTGGTGCCGGCGACGTAGATGCGTTCGCCGTCATCGCTGACCGAAAGCGAGTGCAGGCGATTCTGCTCGGTGTTCTGGGTGTTTCCTCGGCCGCGTCCGGAGCCGCGCTGTTCGCTGTAATCGTTGAAGCGGCCGTCGGAGAACAGGCCGGTGGCATCGGGGCGTTCGTTGGGCGGCGGGCCGCCGACCTCGGCCAGAGTGAAGCCCGCGAGCATCTTCGCTTTGGGCAGCACCTCGCCGGTGTTTTCGTCCGTGACGGCTAGGACAATGGCGTCGGGGACTTTGGTGCCCGGGTTGTCGGGATCGGGAACGCCGGCTGTCCAGTTCGTCATGAAGACGAGGACGCGATTCGGGTTTGCGGGATCGTGCCAGAGGAAGAACTCGTGCGACTGGGCGTGGAAGTCGTGGACATCGCTTTTGAACATCGGCTGGCAGGTGTTCATATTGATGCGATAAGCCTCCATCCAGCCTTCGTTGTTGGTGCCGCCGTTGCGCACGAGGAGATAGCGGTCCTGGCCGGTCGAAGTCTTGTAGACGAGTGCGCGAAGCTCGCGGTCGTCGAAGCCTTCGTTGCCGATGGCGTTCGTCGGAAGTTCGCCGACCTGGACGGGTGGGTCTTTTTCGGGATTCGGCTGAATCTTGAAAATGTTCACGGCATGCTTGAAACCGCGACCGTTGCGGTGGCCCACGAAAATGCAGTTGCCCGCGATGCCGAGGCCGCGAGCGTCGCCGTCGGCGTCGAGGTCGCCGCCTTTCCACTTACCGGTAGCTTCGTCTTTGATGGACGGGACCGTGACAACCCAGTGGATGTGCTCGAGATTGCGGAAGAGATGGAGGTCCTTCTCGAGCTTGAAAGCGCCGGTTTTCGCGTCTTCCGGAGAAGAGAAGGGATCGATCTTGCCGTCCTTGCCGAGGCGGGATGTCGGCAGCTGGCCAAACGGTGTGCGGAACGTGCTGGGCTGGCAGCCCGCGGGATCTTTCGAGTAGTCCACGCACTGTCCGGAGAGCTGGAGGGACAGAGAGGTCACCAACAGTAGAAAGAGGATACGGTGTGCCGAATTCATACCAGGAAGATTAGCCACAAAAGGCACAAATGCATAGAAAACAGATCCGTTGTCTTTTTTGGACAAAATTCCCCGGCATGTGCCGGTCCGGGCGACGTATACTGCTGGAAAGGCGATCCGGAGGACGCGTTCATAGTGGTCGATCGACAACCTTACGCGCGGCGTGTGATCCTCGCATGCATCGGTTTACTTCTGCTAAGCTCCGCCATCTTTCTTGCGCAAGATTTTCAATTGAAAGCCAGGGTCGATGAAGTCCGCGTACCCGTCTCGGTGCGGGACGATACCGGTGCGCTCGTTCAAGGCCTGAAGAAGGAAGACTTCACGATTCTGGAAAGCGGTGTACCCCAGGAGATCCTGAGTTTCTCGACGGATCCGTTGCCGATCTCGGCGGCGATTATTGTGGACACTGCGATCACGAGCGATCAGCTCCGGCGCTTCAGCCTGGTCTCCGGGACATTGATGAAGGAGTTCAAGGCAATCGATGAGTTCGCCGTCTACCGGTACGATCACGTCGTGACGAAGCTGTCGGATTACACGAGCAATCCGCAGAATCTGGAGAAGAGCTTCGACGCCATCCGGCAGATTGCCGACGACAAGCCGCAGGATAGCGAGCCGGGCGTCGCGGTCGGGCCATCGCCGTTGCGATGGATCATCGACCGGACGCAGATCGGAACCAACGGGGCCCAGGGACGGCCGGACAGACCGTCGACTCCGATCAGCCCCACGTCAGGGAATTCGACCAGTATGAAGGCGCCCGAGGTCAGCCGGGTGCTCCACGATGCGATCTTCGCGGCTGAGGTGGACCTGGAAAAGCGGCCGGAGAACCGGCGGAAAATGATTCTGCTGGTTTCGAACGGCGAGGTCACCGGTGAGAACGAGCACGGGCAGGGAGAAGTCGTGACGCGGCTGTACCGGAACGGGATTCAAGTATATGCGGTCGATCCCGAGCACAAGGTCTTCAACCATATGACGCTGCTGAACTCGTACACTCACGGGACGGGCGGCGCGGTGTTCGAAGGCAATGCGATCGAAAATATGGCGATCGCGTTCGCGCAGGTGATCGAGCAGGCGCGGGATCAGTATATGATCGGGTATGTTTCGAACAACGAGCCGACGAGTAATCGGCCGGTGCTGCGGAACATCGACGTCAAAGTCAAGGGCAGGAAGTATAAGATCGTCCACCGCATGAATTACATGCAGTATCCGTGACGTCTTCTTTTTGTTTCTTGACGTAAGCGCGGAATGGATAAAAACTATGGGTCAGATCGTAAGCACAACAGGAGGATTCGAATGAGAAAGTGCATAGCTGCTGTTTTTGCCCTGGCATTTGGCGTAATGCTGATGGCAGTGCCGGCCATGGCGCACCATTCCTTCTCGGCGGAGTTTGATGCAAACAAACCCACGACGGCGAAGGGATTCGTGACGAAAATTGAATGGACCAACCCCCATGTCTGGTTCTATATGGACGTGAAACAACCCGATGGCTCCGTGCAGAACTGGGGCTTCGAAATGGGACCGCCGCACGGCCTGCAGGCTCGCGGATGGACCCGCACCACCATGAAGCTGGGTGATGAAATCATCGTTGAAGGCACACTGGCGAAGAATGGAAGCAATCGCGGGAATGCGCGCAACGTGACGCTGGCCTCGACCGGCAAGAAGTTCGGCGCGGCCTCGAGCGAAGGCACAAACCCGTAGAAAAAATCAGCCACAAAAAAGCACAAAAGGCATAGGAAAGGTTCTCTTTTCCTGTGCCTTTTGTGCTTCTTGTGGTTTCTTTCCTCTCAGCTTAATTCCACAATGTTGATATCGATGTTGCGGGTCTGCCTTTCAGCGGACTGCCATTGAACCAGGATGGGGCTTTGATACGTGCCGCGAACCAGGCGCGGCGAACTGCCGGTATCGCAGCTTGCGAGGAAGCTCACACGCCGCGACCGGAAGAAGCATCGGGCGGGCACGGAAAGCAGCTTCGCAATCAGGCGCTCGAATGAAGACTGGTCGATCTGGAGCGCTTCCATCAGCGAGTTCAGCATCCTGACGGCGTCGTACTGCGCGTAGCTGAGCGTCTTGGCCGGGATCGAGAGCGGATCCGCAATCATGTGCCGGCCTTTGATCGTCGCGAAGCGCAAAGGATTCTGCAGCACCTCGACCAGGTCGTGCTGAATCAGCAGCGTCTCATATTCATTCACGGTCAGGCCGGCATGGCGTTCCACGGAATCGATCATCAGGTCCACGCGCGCGAATTCGACGCCTGTTTTCTTCAGCCTTTCGTCGACGGTCTGAAGCAGGCCCAGCTTGGGATCCGCGAGGTTGATCGAATCGATCGGGTGCTTCGACACCGGCACCCGAACGGACATCTCCGAGACGGTGCGCTCCCGGTCGAAGCCGATGATGGTGGTTTTTCGCTCGCGGCGGAAAACACCCGTCGCGCCATCGAGGTCGATGAAGTAGACCGGCGTATTGCTTTCGGTCCGATGCGTCACGCAGTTCTTCATGCCCGCGCCGATGAAGGTCAGATGTGAATCGCCATTGCGCGGCTCGACAATTTTCTGCTCCTCGCTTAGTTCAGTGCGGCGGTCGATCTGATCGTGGCTGTACTCCGCGCCCTCGGGAAACAACGCCCGGAACGCGTGGAAGAAGCGGGACAGCAGGTCATAGCTGTTGTTCATCCGCAGCGCGAGGCTGCGGTCGAGATATCCCGCCGTCGTGTGCATCGAGCAGAACAGCGTCCGCTGGTGGCGGCGGAGCAGGTCGCTCGTCTGCGCGATGCGCGCCCGGACATCGATCGCTTCGAAGCGCCGTTGAGGAGCCAGATTGAACTTCAGCTCAGATGGACTCGTTCTCGTGCTCATCGCAAATATTTTACCAGTGCAGTGCCGTTTACGCGGCGAATCCGAAGGCGGAAGGCGTTAATTCGTCATTATGTAAAACTTATGTGTTGCTGCCCCTATAATGGACGTGTATGGGCGTACAAAATATCAATCCCGAGCAAGCGAAACAGATTCTCGATTCCGACAGCAATGCGGTTTACATCGATGTTCGAACTGAAGGCGAATTTCTCAACGGTCACGTACCGAAGGCGTTGAATATTCCGGTGGCCGTTCCTGATCCTGCGACGCGCCAGATGACGCCGAATCCGGATTTCGCGAAGGTGGTGTCGGCTCACTTTTCGAAGGACAAAAAGATCATCGTCGGCTGCCAGGTGGGCGGGCGCTCGCAAGCGGCGGCGCAGATCCTGGGGCAGGAAGGGTTCCAGGATATATCGAATATGCAGGGCGGTTTCGGCGGAGCGAAGGATCCGATGGGCCGGGTCGTCACGGCGGGTTGGGCGCAGCTGGGTTATCCGGTGGAGATGGATGTTCCGAAAGGCGCGTCTTACGGGGAACTCAAGACCGGCAAATGAGCCAGCGGGTCATCTACACTCCGCCGGGCGGTCCGCCGCAGGGGCCGGGACCGAATCCCGAGATCTATCGCATCATGGGGGAAGAGAACATCTTCCACATGATGCTCGACCTTTATAAGGAACTCGAACAGTCCGAAGTCCGGCATCTGTTTCCGGCCGACATGGAAGAGGCGTCGAAGAAATCCGGCGCTTTCTTTGTGACGATTCTGGGCGGTCCACCGCTCTACTTCCAGCACTTCGGGCCGCCGCGGATGCGCGCGCGGCATCTTCCTTTCGAAATCGACGAGGGGGCGCGGCAGGTGTGGCTGCGCTGTTTCGACAAGGTGCTCGAAGATGCCGATACGAAGTACAAATTTCCCAGACAGCATTTACAAGGCTTTAAAGATTTTCTACAAAGCTTTTCCTCGTGGATGGTGAACAAGGCCTGACGCATGGCCGATTGGGACGAACGTTACCGGAAAGGCGAGAACATCGATGCCGCGCCGGATCCCCTGGTGACGCGGTTCGGCACGATATTGCCTGCGGGCCGGGCGTTGGATCTGGCGTGCGGTCCCGGCAGGCATGCACTGTGGCTGGCCGAACACGGGTGGGACGTTACCGCGGTGGATTCTTCGCGGGCCGGAATCGAGATCCTTCGAAAGCGGGCAGAGGACAGAGGCGTGCGGGTCGACTCCGTTATTGCTGATCTCGAGCGGCATGAGTTTGCGATTCAACCCGCGTCCTTCGACTTGATCGTCGTCGTGCATTACCTTCAACGTGACTTGTTCCCGGCGATCCGGAAAGGCGTCCGGTTGGGCGGAGCCGTTATCGCGGCGATTGCGATGATCGATGAGACTCCGCTCGTCCGGCCGATGAACCCGGCATACCTGGTCGAGCCGGGTGACCTTCGCGCTTACTTCGAGGGATGGAGACTCCTGCACGACTTCGAAGGTAAACCGCCGGGCGATCCGACCCGGCGCGCGTCGGCTGAAATTGTGGCTGTGCGATAGGGTTTGTATATGGCAGACAATTCGAAAATCGAGTGGACCGACTCGACGTGGAACCCGATCCGCGGCTGCACCAAGATCAGTCCCGGCTGTACGCACTGTTACGCCGAAACTTTCGCGGAACGATTCCGCGGCGTCAAAGGCCATCCCTATGAACAGGGTTTCGATCTCCGCTTCGTCCCGGAAAAGCTCGAGGAGCCGTTGCGCTGGACCAGGCCGCGCATGATCTTCGTGAACTCGATGAGCGATCTCTTTCATGAGGATGTGCCGGAGGAGTATATCGAGCGCGTGGCGCACGTGATGCAGACGGCGAACTGGCATACCTATCAGGTGCTTACCAAGCGCGCCGGCCGCCTGCAGGCGCTGCTCAGCACGACGCTGCGGGCGCAGGCGGCATTGCGCCATATCTGGTGGGGCGTCAGCGTAGAGAACCGCAGGCATGGGCTGCCCCGCATCGAGCAACTGCGTGAAGCGCCGGCTGCAATGCGATTTCTTTCGGTCGAGCCGCTGCCGGAAGACCTCGGCGTGATCGATTTCAGCGGAATTCACTGGGTCATCGTGGGCGGCGAGAGCGGTCACGGCGCGCGGCCAATGGAACGCGCGTGGGTCGAGTCGTTGAGGGATCAGTGCGCGGCGTCGGGTGTTCCGTTCTTCTTCAAGCAATGGGGTGGAGCTCAGAAGAAAAAGAACGGCCGCTTGCTGGACGGGCGGACCTACGACGAGCGGCCGAAATGGCCTGCCACCCGCTGAAAACTTGCGGGCGGCCTCCGTCTGGCGTATTGTCGGCGTGTACCTATCTTCGTGGAGGCATGATGAAAGCGAATCGCATCGGGTTGACTTTGGGTTTTTTGCTTCTGGGTGGACTGACTCTCGCCGCCCAGGCTCCGGAACAGCCGCAGGGACGCGGTGGGCGCGGTGGTGGCGGTGGTGGACGCGGAGCGCGCGGAGCCCCTCCGTCGGCGCAGCCGGCCCCGCTGTTCTTTAAAGAAGCATGGAAGGATATTCCCGGCAACGTCGCAATGACGCAGGATGCCGTGTCGAATCCGGATCTGGAGCTGAAGGTTTACGGCAAGGATGTGAATATCACGGCCGAAGGAAATCTTCCGCACGTCTGGACAGGACTCTGCAACCCCTCGTGCGGAGTCGCGTTGCGTAACAAGACGTCTTTCGTGGATCTGACTGGAAAAGCGAAAATCCGGTGGATTGCGAAGACCTCGGGCTTTCATCAGATTCGTCCCGTCCTGAAGCTCGCGGACGGAACCTACCTGGCCGGCGATTACGCCGACGCATACACATTCGATTTTCACCAGATCGAGTTTTATCCCAGCGACGTGAAGTGGATGAAGATCGACATGATGACCCTGCAGCCGAAAGGGAACCTGCTGGATAAAGTGGACCTGAGCAAGGTGGATGAGGTCGGATTCATCGATCTCACGCCCGGCAGCGGCCACGGCTCCGGCGGATATTCCGACGTCGGCTGGATCGAGGTTTACGGGAAGCCGGTTCCGCGCTCTTAAGAAAAGAGACTATTGCACCATTGCAACATTGGAAGTTTTTGCAGTTCTAAATTTGAAATGCAGCAACTTCTAATGATGCAATGGTGCAAATACGATCTGCGTCCTAATTTCCCTCTCGTAGGGCAAATGTAAAGAGAGCATGGCCGGCCGCGACCGTAACGTACTGCTTGCCGTCGACCTGGAACGTCATCGGACCGGAGTCGACCTGCCCGCCGAGACTTGTTTTCCATAGCAGCTCGCCGCTTCGCGCATTGAGAGCGTGGAAGTAGCCTTCGCGGCCGCCGGCAAATAGAAGATCGGTGGCGGTCGTGAGAATGCCACTGTCGGTGACATCGGTCATATTGAATTTCCACTTTTTCTCACCGCTATTCGGATCGATGGCGACGATGGCGCCGTGACCGGCCGCTTCGGTCCACAAGTTGATCGGACCGCTCTTGAGCGAAGGGACGTTCTGGCCGCCGGGAATCGGACTTGCCGGGCGGCCGCCGACGAAGCGGCGTCCTTCTTCGTATTTCTGGGCTTCCTTTATAAAGACGCTGGCATAGTCTTCCCACGCAGCGAGGTAGAAGAGTCCGGTTCGCGGACTGTATGACGGCGAATACCAGTTCGTCGCCCCCTGGACGCCTGGGAATGTCGGAGCGCCGTCGGGTTGCGGCGTCTGGACCGGCCGTCCGGTTTTGGGATCGAGGCCGCTGGCCCAGTTCACCTTCACGAACGGATATCCGGCGAGGTACTGCCCGTTGGTCCGATCGAGAACATAGAAGAAGCCGTTGCGATTGCCCCACATCATGAGCTTGCGGGGGGTGCCGCGCCAGTTTGCATCCACGAGGACAGGGACTTGAGTGGAATCGTAGTCGTAGGGATCGTGCGGTGAGAATTGATAAAACCACTTCAAGGCGCCGGTGTCGGGATCGAGCGCGACGACGGAGTCGGAGTAGAGATTGTCGCCTTCGCGCTGAGCGGGATTCCAGTCCGGCCCGGGATTGCCGGTTCCCCAGTAGGTGAGATTCAGAGCCGGATCGTAGGATCCGGTGACCCAGATGGGAGCGCCTCCGTGTTGCCAGTCGTCGCCTTTCCAGGTTTCGTGTCCCGGTTCGCCGGGGCCTGGAATCGTGTTGAAGCGCCAGGCTTCGCGTCCGGTGCGAACGTCGTAGGCGGCGATGAAGCCGCGGACTCCGAATTCTCCGCCCGCGATGCCGGCGATAACCTTGTCCTTGACCACGAGCGGCGCGACGGTCATGACGTAGCCGGCAGCCGGATTCGCGACTTTGACGTTCCAGATGGGGTGTCCGGTTTTCGCGTCGAGTGCGATGAGGTGCGCGTCGAGAGTCGCGAGGAAGAGCGTGTCGCCGGAAATCGCGAGGCCGCGGTTCACGGACCCGCAACACGGCCGGGCATCGGGTGAGGGATAGTAACGATAGATCCAGAAGATGCGGCCGGTTTTTGCATCGAGTGCAACAGCGTCACTCGGCGCCTGCGTGATGTACATGATGCCGTCGACGACGAGGGGCGAGGTTTCGAACTTCTCGAGCGAGTCGGCCTGATAGATCCATTTCTGTTCGAGCGTCTTCACGTTGGCCGGAGTGATCTGCCGGAGCGTGCTGTAGCGCTGGCTGGCGTATGTTCCCGAATACGTGAGCCAGTTCTGCGGCTCTTCCGCGGCGCGCAGCAGGCGCTCGTTCGACACCTGAGCTTTCACGACGGATCCGAGCAGTGTCAGCAGGCACAGGACGGTGAGCGCTGTTCTTTTCATCGCATTCCTTTCAAGGTGCGGAGGTAGGCCACGAGATCGTCCACCTCGGCCGCGGAAAGTTTGTCCTCAAATGAAGGCATCGGAGAAGTTTTGACGACCGTGTAGTCACGCAGATCGGACTTTGTGAGAGAGATGAGCCGTTCCTGCGAGTCGATCAACTGAACGGTGTAGGTGTCCTCGTTCAACCGGCGGCCTGTAATGGTTTTTCCGTCGCGCGTGACGGCGCGAACGGAGCGGTTGAGGGGCAGCATGGACGCGGTGGGATCCATCAGCGATCCCTGCAGCGCTTCGGGCGAGCGGATCGCGCCGATGTCGCTCAGGTCGGGTCCCGTTCGCGAGCCTTTCCCGTTCACGCGATGGCAGGTCGTGCAATTGCCTTTTTCTTGGAAGATGTTTTCGCCGCGGGCCGCATCGCCGCGCGCCAGAGGCCGGGTGTCGAATTCGTGCATGGTTCGCAGGTAAGCTACCAGCGCGGCAAGGTCGCCAGTTCCGAATTTGCCCGGTGGCATCGCGGTTCCGGGGATTCCGGTCTGGAGAAGGCGGTTCAAGTCGGCATCCGAAGAAGCGTGCCGGAACTGGCCGCTTCTCAGGTTCACGCCGGGAACCGAGTCGCCGTTGGCGCCATGACACGTAATGCAATTCGAGTTATAGAGCCTGTAGCCCGCTTCGACATCGGCCTGCGAATATTGGCCGACATGTTCCTGGGCCGCCAGCAGTCCGGCAAGTAGCAAAACAATCAACATTGATGCTCCTTAGGTCTCGCGCGCAGTATAAAACATAGGAGGTGAGTTGTGATCTATCGGAATCTGGGCAGTACCGGCGAGAAGGTTTCCGCGCTTGGGATCGGCGGCTGGCACCTGGGCTTGAAGACTGTCGACGAATCTCTGGCCATCCGCATCGTACGCACTGCAATCGACAAAGGAATCAATTTCCTCGACAACTGCTGGGACTACAACGATGGCGCGAGCGAAGTCCGCATGGGGAAGGCGTTACGCGATGGGTATCGCGGAAAGGCTTTTCTGATGACGAAGATCGACGGTCGTTCGAAAAAGGAAGCGGCGCGGCAGCTGGAGGAGTCGCTGCGGCGCTTTGGCGCGGATCACATCGATCTCGTCCAGCATCATGAGATTCTGCGCTTCGAAGATCCGCACCGCATCTTTGACCCGGAAGGCGCCAACGCCGCGCTGCTCGCGGCCCGGGAAGCGGGCAAGATCCGGTATATCGGTTTTACCGGCCACAAGGACCCGCACATTCATCTTTATATGCTCGAGGTCGCGGAACAGAACGGATTCGTTTTCGATACCGTCCAGATGCCGCTGAATTTGTTCGATGCGCACTATCGCAGTTTTGCCAAGGCAGTCGTGCCCGAGTTGGTCCGGAAAGGGATCGGGATTCTCGGAATGAAAAGTATGGCAAATGGGATCCTGCTGAAGTCGAATACTGTGAGCCCGATCGAGTGTCTGCACTATGCGATGAACCTCCCGACCTCCGTTGTCATCACCGGCGTCGACAGCATGGAGATTCTCGATCAGGCGTTCGAGGCCGCGCGGACATTTCATCCGTTGACCGAAGCGGAGTTGAAACCGCTGCTGGCCAGAACTGCCGCGGCGGCGATGACCGGGGAGTTCGAGCCGTTCAAAACTTCGTCGATTTTCGACGGAACCGCCACAAAGCCGGAGTGGCTGGGAGAAGAGCCGCAGCGCGTGCAGGCACTGATGCCTGAGTGAGTAGACACAGTCCTTGTGAGCGACCCCCTGCCGGCCTTGAGGCCGGCTCTCCCCCTGTATCAGGGGGAGAGTGGCTTTACTGTCCCCCTTGGAAAGGGGGCCTGCCGCCGCAAAGCGGCGGCAGGGGTCGCTCACACACCATGTTGAAATCGAATTTTTGTGCAAAGCCATCAGGAAGGGGTTCGCAGGCAGATAAATCAACCATTGAATCCGGTCAAAAGCGCGTCAACGTCGGGGAACTGATACTTGACCGTGCCGTTCGTGTCTGCCGTCGGGCCGTAGGTGCTGTAAAGGTCGTGGCCGAGCGCGCGGAGGTACGCCGTCAATTGACCACGGTGATGCGCGGAATGCGCGATGCGGCGCACCAGAACCCAGGCCCGGCTGCGCCTGACGTCGAAGAAAGTCACGTCCTCTTCGAACCACGATTCGGGCATCGATTCCAGCCGCGCGAGCCGTTGTTTCGAGGACTCCGCGTAGGTGCGGATGAATTCAGCGCGGGTTTCATTTTGGGGAAGGTGCGGCGCGGCGACCTCGATGCCGAAGAAATTCTTCATCCAGTTGTGCTCGCTGACGCACTGATGAACCATCTGTTCGTGCACTGTGCGTCCGCGCGCTTCCGGTTTCCAGCTCATTTCGCTGTCGCGGAACATTGCCCACGCCGCCAGGATCTTCTGCCGCTCGGTGGCATAGGTGTCTGTCAGGAACGAATAGCGATTCACCTCAGTGACTCATCGCGTAGATGATCGAATTCATTCCGAGCTTGTACGCATAGCTGGTGAAGTCCGCGGGATAGTCGGGATCGTCTTCCCATTCCCATGCGTCGCCCAGGTCGGAGTTGTACGTGAGCAGAATCATCAGCCGGCCATTCTCGTCGGAGACGCCGCGAACCTTGGGCGCCGTATCGTCGGGCTGTTCCCAGGTGCGGGTGCGTCCGCCGGAATAAGTGTATTGGCGTCCGAGGCCGTCGTTGGGCGGTTGCAGGATTTTGTCGATATCGAAAAATGTGTGAAAGATCGGGTGCGTCAGCGGGAGATCGACGATCTGTTTGTCCGGAAATATTTTTTTGACCTGGCGGGCAAATTGATCGAACTGCCGGAGTCCCCAGAAATCGTCCACATGCCAGAACCCGCCGCGCAGCAGATATTCGCGGATCCGGTCCGCTTCTTTCTGCGAGAGTTCCATCTGTCCAGGCTCGACGGCATATATGTAAGGGTAGTCGAACAGGGTCGGGTCCATGATCTCGATCGGATGCGGCTTCATCGAAATACGGGCATTGGTGAGACGTTGGATGCCCCACATGTACTGATAGTCCGCATCCCAGGTGTCCGTCATCCAGGCACCATAATAGCGTGCGAGGCGGTCGCCCAGACTGTGGCCGTGTTCGAAGTCGGTGTTCGGCACGCCGAGCCGCGGGCCTCTACCGCGTGTATCCGTGTACATCACTCGGGTAAAGAAAAATTCGGGGTGCGGATCGGCATTCTTCGACCCGGGGCTGTCTTCGCTGAACGCGGGAAGGACGAGAAGGACGATACACAAGAGAGAGACGATCCGAACCACCATGATGCCTCCGGATAAACGAACGCAGTGATTCTACTTGGAAACCGCGTCAGCGGCTAGCAGTGACGACATTTCCGGGCACCGTCTCGTCGTCAGCGAGCGGCCGGTCGGGATGCATGGCGAAGGCAAGCGCGGCGCCGAACAGCATCAGGACCATCGAACCGATGAAGGGCCAGGTCCAATGGCCGGTTTTGTCGACGATGTAGCCGAACACAATCGGCGAAACGATCGCGGCGAAGGCCGATCCCGTATTCATCATGCCGCTGGCGGTGCCGGAATATTTCGGCGCAATATCCATCGGGATGGCCCACATCGGGCCGATCGTGAATTCGGCAAAGAAGAATCCTGCGCTGAGGGCGATGGCGACGATTGTCCGATTGTGGGTGAAGAGAATGGGAACCATCGAAGCGCAGCACAGCACCATCATGACGGATACCAGGTTTCGCCGCGCCACGTTCAGGCTTTTCGTCTTATCGAGCAGCTTGTCGCTGACGATTCCGCCGAGCGTGTCGCCGACGAAGCCGGCGAAAAAGACGCCGGACGCGAACAGCGCCGACTTCTGCAGGTCCATGTGGAATTCATTTTTGAAGAAGCGGGGAATGCCGCTCTGGAAAAGCCATAGCGTCCAGGCATAGCAGAAATACACGATCGTGACTGGAGCCATTCGCAATGCCAGGCGCGTCCAGGGCACATTCCCTTCCTGCCGCGTGGCGGCGTACGCCGGCAGCATGGCGATTTCCTGTTTGGTGACGGCGTTATGCCGGCCGGGATCATCCCTGAAATACAAGGCCCATATCAAAGCCCAGAACAAACTGATTATGCCGACGGCGATGAACGACATCCGCCATGAAACGGCGACAATCAAAAACGCGACGAGCGGAGGTGTGATAGCGCTGCCCAATCGCGAGCAGGCGTGCGTGATGCCCTGCGCAAAGCCGCGCTTGCCCGCCGGTGTCCATTGCGACATCGCGCGAGTCGCCGTTGGAAATGTTGCGCCCTCGCCGAACCCCAGAATGAGCCGCGAAATGCCCATCCACATCAGGCCATGGACGAGGCCCGTCATGATGGTCGCGGAAGCCCAGATGACGCCGCAGACCGCCAGCGCGCGCCGCGGTCCGAGTTTGTCGGCGACCCAGCCGCCGCTGATCTGAAAGAGGAGGTAAGGGTACGCAAACAGCGCGAAGAGGTTGCTGGCCTGCGTCTCGTTGAGTGGAATTTCCTTCCGGAACTGATCGGAAGCCACGGTTGTGTTGATGTTCACGCGGTCCAGATACGTCAGGAAATACATCAGGCACAACAGCCCGAGGACGATATTGGTTGCGCGGAAGATTTTTGCGGGCATGCGGCGTAATGATGTTCCGGTTTGTACGCGTAATCAAGAGCATATAATTGTCGGGCGGAAGAGCAAGATCAGGCTTTGAAGACAACGTCGAATCGAGCAACATTCCCCTCCGTTTTCAAGGAGGGGTGGACGCGCGATCAATAAAAGTCGCGAAGCATCCTTAGCCGCGCGGACGGGGTGGTTAGTAGCGAACCGCGAAGCGCTCCTTATTTTGTTGATTGAAGTTACTAACCGCCCCGTCTGCTCCAGCTAAGGACCGGGACCATCATTTGATG